>JAUMWV010000034.1:0-18530 GCA_030529455.1 Propionibacteriaceae bacterium
GCCACACTACGACCCCGGCCTGACCGGCCAGCACCCCGTCGTCGATGATGCGCTGGAACAGCAGCGCGGGCACCACCGCTAGCACCGCGTCCAACACCAACAGGACCAGGTAGCAGGCCAGCAGCCCCGCGAAGGGCCGCGCGAAACCCAACGCCCGGGACCAGGTGCCCGGCGCGAGCCGGTGCCCCTTGACGCTGGCGTCCTGGCGCAGCTGGGTCAGCGCCCGCCACGACCCCGACATGCTCACCGGTTACCTCCGTCCACGATTGCGATCCTGTTCGAGGCAGATGCTAACCCGTGGACGCCATCCCGGCGCTACGCCAGCGGGATCACAGGCCGAGGAAGCTGCGGAACTCCGCGCAGGCGCGTTTGGCGTCCGCCTCGTTCGGCATCTCGCAGAAGATCCGCAGCAGCGGCTCGGTGCCCGAGAACCGGGCGATGATCCACCCCTGCTCGAAGTACACCTTGCACCCGTCGAGGTAGGACACCCCGGTGACCGGCCAGCTGAACTGCGGCACCCTCCTGTCCACCAGCAGCGTGTTGAGGATCTCCGGTTTGCGGTCCGGGTCGAACGAGAAGTCCTGTTCCTCCATGTAGCGGGGGCCGAACTGCCCGGTGATTTCGGTGTAGATCTGGCTGAGCGGCTTGCCGACGACCGCGATCATCTCGACCAGCAGCGCGGCGGCGTAGATGCCGTCCTTGCCCGCGATGTGACCCCGCACCGTCAGGCCGCCGGAGGACTCACCGCCGATGATGGCGTCCGAGTCGACCATGCGGCTGGAGATGTGCTTGAACCCCACCGGCACCTCATAGCAGGTCTCGCCGAACCTCTCGGCGACCTCGTCCAGCAGCGAGGTCGTGGCGACGTTGCGGACGACCGGGCCCTTCCACCCCTTGTACTTGAGCAGGTAGTAGTACAGGATCACCAGCAGCTGGTTGGGGTGCAGGAAGTGCCCCAGGTCGTCGATGATGCCGATCCGGTCGGCGTCTCCGTCGGTCGCGATGCCGATATCGCAGTGGTTGTTCAGCACGTAGTCGGCCAGCGCTTTGAGGGTGTTGCTCGACGGTGAGGGCAGCCGCCCGCCGAACAGCGTGTCGTGGCGGTCGTGGATCACGTCGACCTGGCAGCGCGCGGTCAGCAGCAGGGTCTGCAGCGAGGTGCGGCTCACCCCGAACATCGGGTCCAACGCGACCTTGAGGTTCGCGGCCCGGATCGCGTCCATGTCGATCTGGGCCATGATGGAGTCGATGTAGTCGTTGAACGGGTTGATCTCGGTGATTACGCCGCGCGCGAGCGCCCGGTGGTAGGGCTGGGACGGGATCGGATCGGGACCGGCCTCGACCTCGGCCATGAACCTCTCCAGGTCGGCGGTCGTCGCCTCGTCCGCGTCCCGCCCGCCCGAGATGAACACCTTGATGCCGTTGTAGAGCGCCGGGTTGTGGGACGCGGTGACCGCCATGCCGTAGGGCAGGCCCTGCCGCTTGACGGTGTACATGATGAGTGGGGTCGGCGACTGCCCCAGGATGATCCGCACCGGGATGCCGTACCCGGCGAAGGTCTCGGCGGCCCACCTGGCCGCCTCGTCCGACAGGAACCGGCGGTCATAGCCAATGACCAGGCCCTGCGTCGCGACGTCCTCCGTGGCCATCTTGCGGGCGAGAGCCGCACACACCAGCTGGACGTTCGCCTTGGTGAACTCGTCGCCGATGATCGCCCGCCAGCCTCCGGTACCGAATGTGACCGCCATGTCATCTCCCCTTCCGCTCGGCGCTGATTCCACGATAGTCATGGGCATCACCGGGCGGCACCGAGCGATCAGCCGGGCTGCGCGTTCGCCCCGCCGGACGGCCTGCCCTCAGGCCAGCGAGATGAGTTCGGCGTAGTCAGGGCTCCACAGGTCCTCTACCCCGTCGGGCAGCAGCAGCACCCGGTCCGGGTTGAGCGCCTCGACGGCCCCCTCGTCGTGGGTCACCAAGACGACGGCCCCCTGGTAGGTGCGGATGGCGTTGAGCACCTCGGCCCGGGAGGCCGGGTCCAGGTTGTTGGTCGGCTCGTCCAGCAGCAGCACGTTGGCCTCGCTCACCACCAGCATGGCCAGCGCCAGCCTGGTCTTCTCGCCGCCGGAGAGCACCCTCGCCGGTTTGTCCACGTCGTCGCCGGAGAACAGGAAGGAGCCCAACACCTTGCGCACCTCGGTGTCGTTGAGCGTCGGCGAGGCCGTCTTCATGTTCTCCAGCACGCTGCGTGATACGTCGAGGGTCTCGTGCTCCTGGGCGTAGTAGCCCAGCTTCAGGCCGTGCCCGGGGCACACCTGCCCGGTGTCGGGGTCCTCCAACCCGGCCAGTATCCGCAGCAGGGTGGTCTTGCCCGCCCCGTTCAGGCCCAGGATCACCACCTGCGAACCCTTGTCGATGGCCAGGTCGACGCAAGTAAACACCTCGAGCGAGCCATAGGACTTGCTCAGGTCGGACGCCGATAGCGGCGTCTTGCCGCAGGGCGCCGGATCGGGGAAGCGGATCTTGGCGACCCGGTCGGCGGCCCGCTCCCCCTCGATTCCCGCGAGCAGCCGGGAGGCGCGTTTGGCCATGTTCTGCGCCGCGACGGCCTTGGTCGCCTTGGCCCTCATCCGGTCCGCCTGGGCGAGCAGCTGGTCGGCCTTGCGTTCGGCGTTGAGCCGCTCCCGCTTGCGGCGTTTCTCGTCGGTCTCGCGCTGTTGCAGGTAGCGCTTCCACCCCATCGCGTACACATCGAGTTCGGCCCGGTTGGCGTCCAGGTGGAACACCTTGTTGACCACGGCGTCCAGCAGCCCGGTGTCGTGGCTGATAATCATGAGCCCGCCGCTGAAGGACTGCAGATAGCCGCGCAGCCACACGATGGAGTCGGCATCGAGGTGGTTGGTCGGCTCGTCCAGCAGCAGCGTGTCGGCCGACGAGAACAGGATGCGGGCCAGCTCGACCCGGCGCCGCTGGCCACCCGACAGCGTCCCGAGCTCCTGGGTGAGGACCCGCTCGGGCAGCCCGAGATTGGCGGCGATCCGGGCGGCCTCGGCCTCGGCCGCGTACCCGCCGCCCGCCAGCAACTCCGCCTCGGCCCGCGAATAGGCCGCCATCGCCCGCTCCCGGGCCTCGCCGGAGCGTTCGCTCATGTCGATCTCGGCGCGGCGCAGCCGCCGCAGCACCTGGTCCAGCCCGCGGGCGCTCAGGATGCGGTCCCGGGTCAGCTGGTGCGGATCACCGGAGCGGGGGTCCTGGGGCAGGTAGCCGATCTGGCCGGTGCGGTTCACCTGTCCGGCCGCGGCCAGGCCCTCCCCGGCCAGAATCCGGGTCAGGGTGGTCTTGCCCGCGCCGTTGCGTCCCACCAGCCCGATCCGGTCGCCCGCGAGCACCTGGAAGGACACGGGGGACAGCAGCAGGCGCGCCCCAACACGCACCTCGATGTCTCTCACTTGCAGCACGGTGCGCCATACTAGGCGACATGACTGAGGAGACCCAGCCGCACAGCACATCGCCCGACGCGCAGGCAGGCGGCTTGGCCGCCCCCGAGGCGAGCGACAACCTAACCGGGACCGGGCTGACAGGCGAGGTCTCCCCAGAGGCCGCCGTCGGCCACCAGCCACGGTACGCGGCCATCGACCAGGCCCCAGCGCTTGGTCTCGCGGCGAAGGTGACCCTCGCCGTGGTGACCGTCGTCGGGCTGACCGGCGCGGCGCTGGCCTACATGCTCGGCACCATGTACGGGTTCACCGTGGACGCGGGACGCCGCACCGACCAGTGGCTGAGCGTGTTCGTGTCCTACCTGGCCTGCGGCGGTTTCCTCGCGTTCCCCTTCTACCTGGCCGGGCTCTACACCGGAGCCCGCAAGTGGTACCTCACCGCCGGTGCGGTGCTGGGCGGAGTCACGCTCCTTCTCCTCGTGCTGTGGCTGGTCTGAGCCCGAGGCTCACTCGTCGCTGACCCGCCACCGCCAGCGGGCGGGCACCACCAGCGGACGAACCAGCTGCGACCCGAGCATGGACCCCGCGGCTAGGCCAACACCGGTCAGGATCGCGTCCAGCAGCAGCTGGGTCGCCACCATCGGCGCCCCCGAATTGATGACGTAGTACAGACCCCGGTACAGCATCATGCCGGGCATCAGCGCGACGATGCCGGTCGTGATGAGCGCCAGCACCGGAACCCGCCACCGCCACGCGACGAGCTGGGCGCCCGCACCGACCGCCAGCGCCCCGAAGGCCGCCGCCGCCGGATAGTAGGCGAAGGAGGGTGAGACCGCCAGGTAGCTGCCGTAGCCGATCGTGCCGAGCAGGCCGCAACCCAGCAGCGACCGCGGCGAGACGTGGCAGATCACGGCGAATGCCACCGAACACGCCCCCGCCACCACGGCCTGCCAGAGCGCGGGCTCCACGACGCCGGCGGTCGGCGAGATCGTGCCCTGCACGCCCAGCCGCACACCCGCCCACAGCGTGACGACCACCCCCACCACGATCCCGCCGGTGGACATGATGCTGTCGTAGGTGCGCGCCGCCGAGGTGATGAAACTGCCCTCCAGCGCGTCCCGAGCGGCTGTGACGACGCCGAGCCCGGCCAGCAGCCCAACCATGCCGGCCGCGACGATGATCGAGGAGGACACCCCGTTCAGCCAGGCGACCTCCTCCCGGAACTGCATGACCCCCAGACCGATCGCGGTCGGCACCGCCGCGCCGACGATCTGCTGGTAGAAGGCGGCCACGCCGAGCTTCACGAAGGCGGACTGGGCGAGAAAGACCAACACCATGCTGAACGCCGCCAACCCGATCTCCTGGCTCCCCCCACCGAGCATCGCGGCCACCCCGCCGCTCAGCACGCCGTTGGCGACCGCCACAACCCAGCCCCGGTAGGGGCGCCCGCTGACCTTCAGCACGCTGAACTTCTCCTGGGCGCTCGCCAGCGGGATCTTGCCCGCGGCGACCGCGTCCACGAACAGCGCGAGCCGGGCCAGCATCTGGTAGTCGTTCGACCGTTCCCGGACGCTGCGGAACCCGGTGATCGGCTCGGAGGTGCCGGAGCGGTGGTAGCTGATGGTGATGGAGGTCCAGGTGACATCCACGTCGATCGGCAGCCGGTAGGCCTCGGCCACGGTGAGCGCGAACGCCGTGACATCCGCCGCCGAGGCCCCGCAGCGCAGCGCGAGCTCGCTGACCCGCAGGGCCAGGTCGACGACCGCGGAGGCGGTCTTCGCGTCGATCGGGTGCGTTCCCGTGCTGGGGTCCGCGTCCGGCCTGTGCCGTGTCGCACGGTCGATCCGATTCACCCAGTCATGCTGGGCCTGCCAACGCCCCATGGGAACCAGGCTAGCGCCCCACACCCCGGGAGCCGGACCTGGCCAACGCTCCGCGGGTGCGGGGCGACAAGCGTCGCTAGACGGAGAATCCGACAGCGCGCAGCTGCTCGCGCCCGTCCTCAGTGATCATGTCGAGGGACCACGGCGGCAGCCAGACCCAGTTGATGGTGACCTCGTTGGCCAGGCCCTCCAGCACGTAACGGGTGTCGTACTCGATCCGGTCGGTCAGCGGGCAGGTCGGGCTGGTGAGCGTCATGTCGAGCGTCACGTTGCTGTCCTCGTCGATGTGGACGCCATACAGCAGGCCGAGGTCCACGACGTTGACCATGAGTTCCGGATCGACCACGTCCTTCATCGCCTCGACGATATCCTCCTCCGTCGGTGCGGAGCTGGAGCTGGCGGCGTCCGGCAGGTCGTCTTGAACCAGGTCGCTGGGTCGCGGGGGTGGGGTGTACATATCAGTCTTCCTTCACTCTCGCTTGCAGGATCGCGTCGCGCACCGCTGACCAGGACAGTAGCGCACACTTGACGCGGGCGGGGAACTTGGAAACCCCGGCGAAGGCAATGGCGTCCTCGAACCGGTCCTCGTCCGGGATGAGGCGTCCCTGGCTCTGCATCATCTCCAGGAACTCGTCGTGCAGCGCCAGCGTGTCAGCCACGTCCCGCCCGATCACGAGGTCGGCCATGACCGAGGTCGAGGCCTGCGAGATGGAGCAGCCCTCCCCCTCGTAGGACACGTCGGCCACCCGGTCACCGTCGAGGTGGACGCGCAAGGTCAGCTCGTCCCCGCACGAGGGGTTGACGTGGTGGACCTGGGCCCCGTAGGGCTCGCGCAGCCCCGCGTGGTGCTTCTCGCGGTAGTGGTCAAGGATGATCTGCTGGTACAGCTCTTCGACGTTCATCACATCTTCCCTGCGAAGAAATTGCGGGTGTAGACCAGCGCGTCGGCCAGCGCATCGATCTCCTCCCTAGTCGTGTACAGGTAGGCGGACGCCCGGGTCGAGGACTGGTGCCCCAGCCGCTTGTGCAGCGGGCGGGCGCAGTGGTGGCCGCCCCGGATCGCCACGCCCCGCGAATCCAGTAGCTGCATGACATCGTGGGGGTGGACGCCGAGCAGGTTGAACGAGATCGCGCTCCCCCGCCCGACCGGCTCGGTCGGGCCGAGGATCACCACGCCGTCGATGCTCGTCAGCTTGTCGAGGGCGTAGGCCGTGATCTCGGCCTCGTGCGCGGCGATGGCCTCCATCCCGATCCCGCTGAGGTAGTCCACGGCCGCCCCCAGCCCGACCGCCTGCGCGATCGGGGGCGTACCGGCCTCGAACCGGTAAGGCGGCGGCGCGTAGGTCGAGCGTTCCATCGTCACGACCTCGATCATCTCTCCCCCGCCGAGGAACGGCGGCAGGCTGTCCAGCAGGCTGTGCCGCCCCCAGAGCACGCCGACGCCGGTTGGGCCGCACATCTTGTGCCCGGTGAAGGCCATCAGGTCGGCGCCCAGCTGCGCGACCGAGGTCGGCAGGTGGGGCACGCCCTGAGAGGCGTCGACGACCATGACCGCGTCGACCGCGTGCGCCTGCGCGGCGATCTCGGCGACCGGGTTGACCGTGCCGAGCACGTTCGAGACCCAGGCCAGGGACACGACCTTGGTCCGTTCGTTGATGAGGCCCACCCGCCGCGCCTGCTCCAGGTCGAGGCGCCCCTCGGGGGTGACGTCGAACCAGCGCAGCGTGGCTCCGCTGCGTTCGCAGGCCAGCTGCCACGGCACGATGTTGGAGTGGTGCTCCATGACCGAGATCACCACCTCGTCGCCTGGCCCGAGCCGGGACGCCAGCGTGTGCGCCGCCAGGTTGAGGGCCTCCGAGGCGTTCTTGGTGAAGACGACCTCCTCCGGGCGGGACGCGCCGATGAAGGCGCCGATCCTAGCCCGGGCCCCCTCGTAGGCCTCGGTCGCCTCGGCCCCGATCAGGTGCATCGCCCTGGCGACGTTCGCGTTGTGCTCCAGGTAGTGCTCCCGCATCACCTGGACGACCTGGACCGGTTTCTGCGAGGTATTGGCCGAATCGAGATAGCACAACGGGTACTTCCCCACCCTGCGGTTGAGGATGGGGAAGTCGGCCCGCAGATGCGATAGATCAGGCATTCGCCTTGCTGTACCTCTCGTAGCCCTCGACCTCAAGCCGCTCGGCGAGCTCCTTGCCGCCCTGTTCGGCGATCCGCCCGTCGACGAACACGTGCACGAAGTCCGGGTCGATGTAGCGCAGGATGCGCGTGTAGTGCGTGATGAGGAGCAGGCCCCGGTCCCCCTGGGCGGTGTAGCGGTTGACGCCCTCGCTGACGATCCGCAGCGCGTCGATGTCGAGGCCGGAATCCGTCTCGTCCAGGATCGCGAACCTCGGGTTCAGCAGCTCCAGCTGGGCGATCTCGTGCCGCTTCTTCTCGCCACCGGAGAAACCCTCGTTGACGCTGCGGGAGGAGAACTCGGCGTCCAGCCCGAGGTTGGCCAGGGCCGTGTTGACCTCTTTGACCCAGGTGCGCACCTTGGGCGCCTGGCCGTCGAGGGCGGTGCGGGCGGTGCGCAGGAAGTTGGCCACCGACACCCCGGGCACCTCGACCGGGTACTGCATCGCCAGGAACAGCCCGGCGCGGGCCCGCTCGTCCACGCTCAACTCGCTCAGCTCGACGCCGTCGAGCTGCACCGAGCCCTGGGTGATCTCGTACTTGGGGTGGCCCGCGATGGAATAGGCCAGCGTGGACTTGCCCGAACCGTTCGGGCCCATGATGGCGTGCACCTCTCCGCTGTTGACGGTGAGATCGACGCCCTTGAGGATCTGCTTGTTGCCTTCCTCGGTGATGACGTCGACGTGCAGGTCGGAGATGACAAGCTTTGACATAGGTTTCAGGACTCCTGAGTGGTGGTGTTCGGGTGGTCGAAGTCGACCAGGATGTCGGTGCCCTCGACCCGGACCGGGTAGACCGGCACGGGTTCGGTGGCGGGCAGGCAGAGGGCGGCTCCGGTCCGCAGGTCGAAGCGCGCGCCGTGCAGGTAGCACTCGATCGCGCAGTCCTCCACGTCGCCGTCGCTCAGCGGGACCCGGCCGTGGCTGCACTCGTCCTTGATCGCGAAGATCTGCTCCTCGACCCGGACGAGCGCGACCGCGTGGTCCTCGTGCTCTACCGCCAGGGGTTCGGTGCCCCTCAGCTCGTCGAGCGTGGCGACCGCGACGAAGCTCATGCCTCGTCCCGGGCGGTGTGGGTGCTGCCGTGGGCCATTTCGAGCTCGGCCTCGACCGTCTCCAGCATGCGGGTTTCGACCTCGGCGACGCCGATCCGGCGGATGATCTCGGCGAAGAATCCGCGCACGACGAGGCGGCGGGCCTCCTCGTCCGGGATGCCGCGGCTGCGCAGGTAGAACAGCTGCAGGTCGTCGAAGCGGCCGGTCGTGGACGAGTGGCCCGCGCCCTCGATCTCCCCGGTCTCGATCTCCAGGTTCGGCACCGAGTCGGCCTGGCACCCATCGGTCAGCACGAGGTTCTTGTTCGCCTCGTAGGTTTCGATGCCCTCGGCGACCTTACGGATCAGCACGTCGCCGATCCACACGGTGTGCGCCCCCTGCCCCTGCAAGCAGCCGCGGTAGTCCACGTTGCTCTTGGTCTTGGGGGCGTTGTGATCGACGAAAAGCCGGTGCTCGATGTGCTGACCGGCGTCGGCGAAGTAGAGGCCGTACTGCTCTAGCTCCCCGCCCGGACCGGCGAACCGGGCGTCCTCCTGGAGGCGCACGACATCGCCCCCGATCGAGGCGGTGACGGTCTTGACCCTAGCGTCCCGGCCAACCAGGACTGAGCGCTGACCGCCGTGCACGGCGTCGTCGTCCCAGTCCTGCACCGTCACCAGGTTGAGCTCGGCGCCGTCGCCGACGAGGATGTCGAACTTCTCGGCATAGGCGGCGCTCCCGGTGTAGTGCACCACGACCGTCGCCTTGGCGTAGGCCCCCACGCGCAGCACGAGATGCCCCCACACCTGCTCGCCGGTCCCCTTCAGCCTGACCGTCACCGGTTCGGTGAGTTCGGCCTCCGCGGGGATGTCGATGAGCTGGGCTCCCCCGGAATGCCTGACGGCGAGCGCCGCCACCCGGTCGAGGGCGGCCTCAGGGGCGAGTTCCTGGGCCTGGGCGCTGGAGATGGCCGACGAGGTCACGCCAGCGGGATAGTGCTCCTCCCGGGACAGGCGGGCATCGCTGGCGGCATCGGTCAGCAGGGCCTTGATCCGCCGGATCGGGCTGAACCGCCAGATCTCCTCCCGCCCGGTGGGCATGGGGTGGTCCTCAAGGTTCCACGAGGGGGTCGGATGCAGGTGAGACTCGACAGTCTCGATCGCTCCAGCAACCGCTGGCGCTGTAAGGGAGTCAGTTGACAACGTATGTGCTTTCTTTCTCGTGACCGTGGCGCCGGGCTCAGCCGACCGCGCCTTCCATCTGCAGTTCAATGAGCCGGTTGAGTTCCAGTGCGTATTCCATCGGCAGTTCCCGCGCGATGGGTTCGACGAAACCGCGCACGATCATGGCCATGGCCTCGTCTTCTTCCATGCCGCGGCTCATGAGGTAGAACAGCTGATCGTCGCTCACCTTGGAGACCGTGGCTTCGTGGGCCATCGCGACATCGTCGGTGCGGACGTCCACA
This sequence comes from Propionibacteriaceae bacterium, assembly GCA_030529455.1. Classification (GTDB taxonomy): domain Bacteria; phylum Actinomycetota; class Actinomycetes; order Propionibacteriales; family Propionibacteriaceae; genus JAUMWV01. Next base: position 9,991 of record JAUMWV010000034.1, read on the forward strand.
TAGGGGTAGGTGTCGGAACGCGAGATGGTGTCGACCAGCAGGGCGTCGCACTTGACCGAACTCGCCGAGTGCCGGGCGCCCTCTTCGACCTTGACCAGCCCGCGGTAGGACGAGCGGCCACCGCTGCGGGCGACGGACTTGCTGATGATCGAGCTGGACGTGTGCGGGGCGCAGTGCACCATCTTGGACCCGGCGTCCTGGTGCTGGCCCTCGCCTGCGAACGCGATGGACAGCGTCTCGCCCTTGGCGTGCTCGCCCATGAGGTAGACCGCCGGGTACTTCATGGTCACCTTGGACCCGATGTTGCCATCGATCCACTCCATGGTCGCCCCCTCGGCGCAGACCGCGCGCTTGGTGACGAGGTTGTACACGTTGGTGGACCAGTTCTGGATCGTGGTGTAACGCACCCGGGCGTCCTTCTTCACGATGATCTCCACGACCGCCGAGTGCAGCGAGTCGGAGGAATAGATCGGCGCGGTGCAGCCCTCGACGTAGTGCACGTAGGAGCCCTCGTCCGCGATGATCAGCGTCCGCTCGAACTGGCCCATGTTCTCGGTGTTGATCCGGAAATAGGCCTGCAGCGGAATCGAGACGTGGACTCCCTTCGGGACGTAGACGAAGGAACCGCCGGACCATACCGCGGTGTTGAGCGCCGCGAACTTGTTGTCGCCGACCGGGATCACCGTGCCGAAGTATTCCTTGAACAGCTCCGGGTGTTCCTTGAGGGCGGTGTCGGTGTCGAGGAAGATGACGCCCTGGCGTTCCAGTTCCTCGTTGATCTTGTGGTAGACCACCTCGGATTCGTACTGCGCAGCGACGCCTGCGACCAGGCGGGCCTTCTCGGCCTCGGGGATGCCCAGCCGATCGTAGGTGTTCTTGATGTCCTCTGGCAGGTCCTCCCAGGTGTGGGCCTGGCGCTCGGTCGAGCGGACGAAGTACTTGATCTCGTCGAAGTCGATCTCGTTGAGGTCGGCCCCCCAGCTCGGCATCGGCTTCTTCTCAAACAGTTTGAGGCCCTTGAGCCGCAGATCGAGCATCCATTGCGGCTCGTCCTTCAGCGCGGAGATATTGCGGACAACGTCGCCGTTGAGGCCACGTTTGGCGGACGCGCCGGCCGCGTCGGAGTCGTGCCAACCCCACTGGTACTTGGTGAGCGCTTCCAGGTGCTCTTCTTGGGTCGCTCCGGTACCCGGCGCGGAGGTTGTCGTCATAAACGGTCAGGCCTTCCTTGGTTTTGGGATATGGGTGGTGCACACGCCATCGCCGTGCGCGATGGTGGCGAGCCTCTGCACGTGAGAGCCAAGCAGCCGAGAGAATACCTCAGTTTCGACTTCGCAGAGCTGGGGAAACTGTTCCGCCACGTGCGCGACCGGGCAGTGGTGCTGGCACAGCTGGTCGCCGGAGCGAACCGGCTGGATGGAGGCCACGTAGCCGTCGGCGGTCAGCGCCTGGGCCAGCGCCTCGTTCGGTGGGATCTCGGGGTGCTCGGCACGGATCGCGAGGAATCGCTGTTCCACGTCGGCGATGCGCTGCTGGGCGAGTTCCCGCACGGCCTCGGGGCCCGCGGCCTCGGCGAGGTGGTGCAGCGCCCGGATCGCGAGGTCGTCGTAGGCCTGGTAGAAGTCGGCACGCCCAGCATCGGTCAGCACGTAGACCTGAGCCGGGCGGCCGCGTCCGCGGGCGCCATAGACTCGCTGCTCGCGCACTTCGAGCAGCCCCTCCTCGACTAGCGTGGTGAGATGGCGGCGCACGGCTGCGGCCGTCAGGTTCAGCTCCTTGGCGAGGTTCGCTGCGGTTGCCGAACCGGCCTGCATGATCAGCTGCGCGACGCGGCGGCGCGTGGAGGCATTGGCGTCCACGGGTTCACGACTGCGCGTTGATTTCACAACGCTATTGTTTCCTAATCTAGACACAGACACAAACACGCAAGTAGATCCGCCCCTGGCCTTCGGCGGCACGCGCTGCGCGTGTCACGATAGCACTGCCTGGGCCGGGACACCACACCGCACCCACGGGGCGGGTCCTGGGTGCGGCGCTGCGCAGGCTGCCGCTCCGGGGTCCCGCATTCAGCGACCTCACCACCCCACCGGCGAGGGGCGGCCCAGACCGGCTGGGCCCCGCCCCCACACCACCGGCTACCAGGAGGATTTGGTGACTCCGGGCAATTCCCCGTCGTGGGCGAGCTGCCGCAGCCGCACCCTGGACACCCCGGCGAACCGCAGGAAACCCCGGGGACGCCCATCGACCACGTCCCGGTTGCGCACGCGCACGGGACTCGCATCCCGCGGCAGCCTGGCTAGCGCGCGCTGCGCCGCCATCCGCTCCTCCAGGCTCGCTGCACCGCGAGCGGCCTCCTTCAGCTCCCGGCGACGCTCGGCATAGCGCTCCACGATCCGCTTGCGCCGCTCGTTGGCGACGATCTTGGACTTCTTCGCCATCGGGCCCTCCATTCTCCGGCGCGCCCGCGCCGGGTCGATTCCGGTCGTCTCGGCGGGGGCCGGTTGCAGGCCCGTGGCCATCGCTGCGAACCCATGCCCGCCCGCCCGGCCCGACGATGAGATCGTCCAGCCGCCCGTATATGATAATGATTCTCAATAGCTATCGGTAATCGGGTTCCCGGAACCCGGCAAGAGAGGACTTCCGATGAAAGTACGCAACTCGCTGCGGGCGCTGAAGACTCAGCCAGGCGCCCAGGTCGTGCGCCGCCGCGGCCGGGTCTTCGTCATCAACAAGTTGAACCCACGGATGAAAGCGCGCCAGGGCTAGGCATGGGCGGCTCACCTCTGCCGGGAGCACCGGTACTGCTCATCAGCGGGATCGACACCGACACGATGGAGGTCGCGGCCATGGCCCTGGCTTGGGACCTCCCCCACGCCGTGACCGTGCGCCACGACCTGCACCCCGACCGCGGCTGCCTCGTGCGGACCATCAGCGACATCACCGGGATCATCGAACGGGTCGAACTGGAACACGGCCACGCGTGCCCGACCTGCGCGATCCGCGACGACGTCGTGCCCACCCTGGAACGGCTCGCTGCCGACGGGCGCTGGCAGGGCGTCCTCGCCCAGCTGCCGCCGACCGCCGAACCCTGGCAGGTGTGCCGGGCCCTGTCGTTGGCCCCGCAGGACGCACCGCACGTGCAGATCGCAGCGGTCGTCGTCGCCCTGAGCCCGGAGAGCCTGCTGGCCGACCTGGTGGGCGGGGAGCCACTCACCGAACTCGACCTGCCGGTGCATCCGGACGACGAACGCACGGTGAGCGAGGTCGCCTGCTGCCTGGTCGAGTACGCCGATGTCGTGTTCACCCCGGACCCACCGGACCGGACCGAGGCCGAGATCCTCGCCGCGCTCATGCGTCCGGACGCCCAGCTGGCGGCCAGCGTCGCCGAGCTCGACGCAGCCCTGCTGGCGAGCGGGGTACACCGCCACGAGGACACCGAGTCCTGGGCCGCCTACGTCCGCCGCGGCCCGCTTCCAGAACACCGCCTCACCTCGGCCTGGGTGCTCGACTTCCGTTCCCCGCTGCCCCTGCACCCCGGGCGGCTCAGGCAGCTGGCCCCGCTCCTGGGCGGCGGCCCCCGCCGGTCACGAGGATGCTTCTGGCTGCCGAGCCGCCCACACCACGCCTGCCTCTGGGAAGGCGCCGGCGGTCGGCTGAGCGTTGGCGTGGAGCGTTCCTGGTGCCGCGACGAGCCGCTCACCCGCATCGTGGTCGTCGGCATCGACGAAGGACGCGAACAGCTGGAGTCCGCGCTGCGCTCCTGCCTGCTGACGCCGGAGGAGGTCGCCGCCCAGGGCACCCTCTGGGAGGTCTCCTCCGACGGTCTCGAACCATGGCTGGGCCCGGTGCACCAGAGGCTGCAGCACGGCATGTGATGGCGTTCCTGCGCCACCCTGGGGTGCACCTCACCGGATTTCCACCTGCTGAATCCGGCGGTATCCATAAGGGGCCCGGCGGCTTTTCGGCCCTAGCCGAAACCGACCCCAACCGGGCCATGACGCAAGGCCTCCACGAATGGAACGCTAGGCCCAGACCCAGGGCTACACATGCCCGAGCTGGAGAGGGTAAACATGGGTATCAAACAATCTATTCTGCTGGCCGCCACTAGTCTCCTCGCAGCCGGGCTGCTGGCCTCTTGCGGCGGCGCGCAACCCGCCGCAACACCGGGCCAGACGGAGACCACCGTGCCAGCACCGGCATCGGCTACGCCGTCCCCCGCTGCCGCCGCCTACGGCCCTGAAGTCGAGAAGGCCTTCCTGGAGGCCCCCGTGCCAGACGAGATCCGTTCACCGGCATCGGCGGAGGCGTTCACCGAGGTGGTGACAGATCCCGGCGCCATCGAGAAACTGCTGGAACGCGACCGGCGTCCGATCCCCATGACCGGCTCGGCGGTGCACGCCGCCATCCAGAAATGGCGGAAGGCCACCAGAAAGCTACACATCGACCGGCAGAAGTTCCCCAATGTCGAGATCTTCAGCCGGGCTTTCGTCAACGTTGTCGAGGACTCCTCCCAGGGATTCCTCGGGCACAACAGCTTTATCGGATCGCCGAAGAACGAGGGCTGGTCCAAGAAACCAGGGACATACCTCATCGAGGCAACCTGCCAGTCCAGTTCCCCCAGCGGATACGCGATCATCCCATCCAGGGACGGCAAACCGGTACCGTTCGCGCTGAAAGGCACCTGCGGGGTGAACGAGCCGGTCAGGATGGAATACACCTTCGAGACCAAGAGCCCAGAGGAAGTGTTTCGGAAGCTGGAGTTCCGGGCCGAGAAACCGGTCCCCGGCATCGTGCTCATCGCCATCCACGATGCCTGAGCCATCCCACCAGGCTATGCCTCGCGTCCGGCCGACACGAGGCAGTCTTGCCCGGTCGCCGACCGCTCAGCAACGCCAGCCCCGGGGCGCGGGTCACTGGCACATCCACGAACCATCCGAAAGATATCTCCACACCGAAGAGGCGGACCACCATGACACTCCAAAAACCACTGTCGCTGCTAGCCATCGCGCTACTGGCCGGAACCGCGCTCGCCGGGTGCGGAGGCGGAGGCACACCGGCTCCCACGGCGAGCTCAGCTTCGAACGCGCCCACCGAGGACAGCTCCAAGGACCCCTTCAAGGCACCAGTTCCCGAAAGCATCACGGTTCCCGAGAGCGCGGTGCCGTTCACCGAGGTCGTGACCGACGCCGGTGAGATCTCCAAGCTGTCCAGCGCACAGTCCTCTCCGGTACCGATGGATGGCGCCGCCGTGTCGGAGACGCTCAACAAGTGGGGGAAGGTTGCCCTAGACATCGTCGCGGAACAGTCACGCAAGCCTGGGGCCCACGCCATGAACCTCACCTTCGTGTCCACGAGCAAGACCAGTTCCGAAGGCCGAGCCACCAAGACCACCCTCTCCTTCGGAAAGAACCGCGAAGGCAAGTCGATCGCCGAGCCGGGCAAGTACATCCTGGAGACAATCTGTCAGGCCCCGGCGCCCGTGAACTTCACGATCGTGCCGCTGGCCAAGGAGACCCTCAAACCCGCCGGGTTCGCGCTCAAGGGCAGCTGCGGGGTCAACGAGGCGGTCCGGATGCACCACAGCTACGACACCACCGCACCGGGCACGGCCTTCGACGCCATGAAGGTCCAGGCCGACCAGGCGGTCCCGGGCATCCTGGTCGTCACGGTCCGGCCTGCCTGATCCGGGCCGGAGCGAACCGTCTCGACAGCGGCGCGTCCCACCACCGGGAGTAGCTGGCCCCGCCTGGACCGCCCAGCGGTCCGGGGCCGAAAGCTGCGCCTGGCGTGGCGGTAGGACGCGCCGTTGTGCTGCCCACCGCCTCGTCCGGACGGGGACAAACCCACCCCGGACACGAACTGAACTACCCGAGGCCGTAGAGTCGGTCCGTGGGCACCGCCCCCAGCTACACGTTCAAAGATGAATGAAAGGGTGACCGATGGGCGTCATCGCAGACACAGCTGTCGGCGAGCGCCGCGCCCGGACGAGGTTAGGCCTCTCCGGGATCGTGGGCGCAGCGCTACTGTTTGTCCTGGCCGGATGCACCGGCGATAGTCCGAAACAAGGCGGCCACGGCGGTGGCGAAGCCAATATCAAGCTCCCCGACCTGGGGCTAGCGAACTTCAACGGCGTCTCGGGCCGGGTCCTGCTCATAGCCGGTCTGGTGATCTGCCTCGGCGGACTGGTCTTCGGCGTGGTCAGTTACGCCAGCCTCAAGAAGCTGCCCGTGCACGCGTCGATGAGAGAGATGAGCGAGCTCATCTACGAGACCTGTAAGTCCTATCTGCTCCAGCAGGGCAAGTTCCTGCTGCTGCTGTGGGCCTTCATCGCCAGCGTGATCTTCGTCTATTTCCAGTTCCTGGTCGACCTGGGGATCGGCAAGGTCCTCATCGTGTTGCTGTTCAGCCTGATCGGCATGGCGGGCTCCTACGGTGTGGCCTGGTATGGCATCCGGCTCAACACCTTCGCGAACTCGCGCACCGCATTCGCCTCCCTCAAGGGCAAGCCCTACCCCTGCTACGACATCCCGATCCGCTCGGGGATGAGCATCGGCATGGTGCTGATCTCGGTCGAGCTGTTCATGATGCTGTTCATCATGCTGTTCCTGCCGGGCGATGTCGCCGGAGCCTGCTTCATCGGCTTCGCGATCGGTGAGTCCCTCGGCGCGTCCGCGCTGCGTATCGCTGGCGGCATCTTCACCAAGATCGCCGACATCGGTTCCGATCTCATGAAGATCGTGTTCAAGATCAAAGAGGACGACGCCCGCAACCCCGGCGTCATCGCCGACTGCACCGGCGACAACGCTGGCGACTCCGTCGGCCCGTCCGCCGACGGTTTCGAGACCTACGGCGTCACCGGCGTCGCGCTCATCACGTTCATCCTGCTGGCCGTCGAGAACCAGACGACCCAGGTGCAGCTGCTGGTGTGGATCTTCTTCATCCGCGTCATCATGGTCATCGCCTCCTGGGCGTCCTTCGCACTCAACCAGGCGATCGCGAAGTCGCGCTACGGCAAGGCCGACTCCATGCACTTCGAGGCTCCGCTGACCAGCCTGGTCTGGCTGACCTCCATCGTGTCCATCGTGCTGACCTACATCGCCAGCTACCTCATGATCGGCGGCGCGAACCCCGTCGGCGACTCCTCCATGTGGTGGAAGCTCGCCACGATCATCTCCTGCGGCACCATCGCCGGTGCGCTGATCCCCGAACTGGTCAAGGTGTTCACCTCGGTGAAGGCGAAGCACACCGAAGAGGTCGTCATCTCCTCCAGCAAGGGCGGCCCCTCCCTCGACATCCTGTCCGGCCTGGTCGCGGGCAATTTCTCGGCCTACTGGCTGGGTGTCGCCATCGTCGGCCTCATGGGCGGGTCCTACCTGATCTCGACGCTCGGCCTCGCCGAATCGCTGACCATGGTCGCACCCGCGGTGTTCGCCTTCGGCCTCGTCGCCTTCGGCTTCCTGGGGAGGGGTCCGGTGACCATCGCGGTGGACTCCTACGGCCCGGTCACCGACAACGCCCAGAGCGTGTTCGAGCTGTCCACGATCGAAGAACTGCCCGGTATCGAGGACGAACTGGAACGAGACTACGGCTTCCGGCCGAAGTTCACCGAGGCGAAACGCTTCCTCGAAGAGAACGACGGGGCGGGCAACACCTTCAAGGCGACCGCCAAGCCGGTGCTCATCGGCACGGCGGTGGTCGGGGCGACCACCATGATCTTCTCGATCATCATGGCGCTCACCCATGGCCTGGAGGACGCCTCCGCGATCGCGAACCTGTCGCTGCTGCACCCGCCGTTCCTGCTCGGCCTCATCACCGGCGGCGCCGTGATCTACTGGTTCTCGGGAGCGACGATCCAGGCCGTCACCACGGGCTCCTACCGCGCGGTGGAGTTCATCAAGGACAACATCCGCCTGGACGGGGTCACCAAGGCGTCGGTGGCCGACTCGAAGAAGGTCGTCGAGATCTGCACCGTCTACGCCCAGAAGGGCATGTTCAACATGTTCCTCGGCATCTTCTTCTCGACCCTGGCGTTCGCTTTCGTCGAGCCGTACTTCTTCATCGGCTACCTCATCTCGATCGCGCTGTTCGGCCTGTACCAGGCCATCTTCATGGCCAACGCTGGCGGGGCCTGGGACAACGCCAAGAAGCTGGTCGAGGTCGACCTGCAGGCCAAGGGCACCGCGCTGCACGACGCGTCCATCGTCGGTGACACCGTCGGCGACCCGTTCAAGGACACCTCCAGCGTGGCCATGAACCCGGTCATCAAGTTCACCACGCTGTTCGGCCTGCTGGCCGTCGAGCTGGCCGTGTCCATCACCGCTGGCGGCCAGGGAGTCCTGGTGCACGTGCTCGCGGCGCTGTTCTTCCTCGTCGCCTGCTACTTCGTGTTCCGTTCCTTCTACGCCATGCGGATCGGCACGAAGATGAGCGAGCTGCAGGGCGGCGGAGAGCTGGCCGATGCCGCACCGCTCGAACTGAGCTGAGTCACGCTCCGCTGGGTGGCCGTCGCACAACTCGCGGCGGCCACCCAGTCATGTCTG
>JAUMWV010000034.1:18540-23738 GCA_030529455.1 Propionibacteriaceae bacterium
TGGGGTCGCCGCGAGCGCGTATCGGAGCCCTCCCAGGTGCCCTAGACTGTCCGGGTGCCCGCACTCACACTCACGGATGTCCGCAAGCGGTTCGGCGCCACCGTAGCGTTGGATGGGCTGAGCCTCAGCGCCAAGCCGGGAGCCATCACCGCTGTGCTCGGCCCTAACGGGGCGGGCAAGACCACGATGATCCGCTGCTGCACCGGCCTGTACCAGACCGACTCCGGCGAGATCAGCGTCCTCGGTCACCGCCCCGGTGAACGCGCCGCGGCCGCCAGGGTGGGCCTGATGCCCCAGGCTGGGGGCTCCTGGTCCAACATCACCGCGGTCGAGCTGCTGGACTACCTGGCCCGTCTGTCGGCGAACCCGCAACCAGTCGGCGAGCTGGTTAGCCTGTTCGGAATCGAACCATTCGCCCGCACCGCCTATCGCCGTCTCTCTGGCGGCGAGCAGCAGTGCGTCAACCTCGCCGCGGCGCTGGTCGGGCGTCCCGAGCTGGTCTTCCTGGACGAACCGACCGCCGGGATGGACCCCCATGCCCGGCGGCGCACGTGGGACATCCTCGCCAGCCTGAAGGACGCCGGGGTCGCGGTCGTGCTCACCACGCACGCGATGGACGAGGCGGCGGCACTCGCCGACCTGGTTTACATCGTCGACGCGGGCCGCGTCGCGGTGGAGGGCACCGTCGCCGAGCTGACGGCGAGCTCCAGCCTGGAAGACGTGTTCATCGCCCACACCACACCCCGGAGGGCGTCCTGATGGACTTCACCCCCGCTCCCCGTCCCGCCCCGCTGCCGCGCCAGATCCTCACGCACGCCCTGACCGAGGCCCGGCTCATCGTCCGCAACGGCGAACAGCTGCTGCTCGCCCTGGTCATCCCGGTCGGTTTGCTGATCGGTGCGCGCTTCTTCGGCGAACGGTTCGGCTGGACGCTGGATTCGGCCGTACCCTCGGTGTTCGGCCTCGCCGTGTGGTCGAGCTGTTTCACCTCCCTGGCCATCGTGACCGCTTTCGAGCGGCGCTACGGGGTCCTGGAACGACTGAACTCGACCAGCCTCGGCAAGGTGGGCGTGCTGGCCGGAAAGGCCGGTGCGGTCATCCTGATCTGCGTGGCCCAGCTCGGGGTGCTGGCCGGGGGTGGGCTGGCCCTGGGCTGGCGCCCGGGATCGTTCTCCTGGCCGGTGGTGCCCGCGGTGCTGCTCGCCGGGCTCGCCTTCGCCGCGCTGGGCCTCGCGCTCGGCGGCAGCCTCCGCGCCGAGGCCACGCTCGGGCTGGCGAACCTGGTCTACCTGCTCGGCCTCGCCGCCGGCATCCTCGTCCCATCCGCAGCCTATCCCCCCGCGGCGCAGGCCGCGCTGGCCTGGCTGCCGACCATGGCCCTCGGCGAGACCCTACGGGGTGGCGGCGCCTTCGGCCTGATCGTCCTGTCCGCCTGGGTGGTCGCGGCGGGCCTGCTGGCCAGAAAGGTGTTCACGTGGACCTCCTGACCCGCCTCACCGGCACCCACCGCGCTTTGAAGGGGTGGCTGCTGGCGTCGTTGCTGTGCAACATGGGCATCATCGTGACCGGCGCGGTGGTGCGGCTCACCGGTTCCGGGCTGGGCTGCCCCACCTGGCCCAGGTGCACCGCCGACTCCTACGTACCGCACGGCGAGATGGGCATACACGGCCTCATTGAGTTCGGCAACCGGTTGCTGACCTTCGTGCTGCTGGCCGCCGCGATCGGCGCCCTGGTCGCCGCCTACCGAGCCAGCTCCGATACCGCCCTGCGGACGATCTGCTGGGCCGTGCTCACCGGTATCGCTGGGCAGGGCATCCTCGGCGGCATCACCGTGCGGATGCAGCTCAACCCCTACATCGTCGGCCTGCACCTGCTGGGCTCCATCGCGCTGATCGTCGGCTGCACTTGGGGCGTCTTGCGTGCCTGGGGCTGGCGTCCGGTGCCGGTGGGGAGGGGCCAGCGCTGGCTCACGCACGCGGTGTTCTGGGTGTCGATGCTCGCGATCTACCTGGGCACGCTCGTCACCGGTTCCGGCCCCCACTCCGGCGACCAGGCAGCCGACCGGACCGGATTCGACATCGAATACGTCGCTCGCCTGCACGCCCTGTCGGTGTGGGCCCTGGTCGGCCTGTGCGTCGCCGCCTGGCTGGTCTTCGCCCGGGCGGGGTCCCGCCAACCGATGCGCGCCGTCTCCTGGCTGTTCTACTCCCTGCTAGCCCAGGGCGGGGTGGGCTACCTGCAGTACTTCCTCGGGCTCCCGGTCGGTGTCGTGATCGCGCACATGATCGGCACGACCGTCGTCACGGTGCTGGCCGCCGTGGTGCTGTTCAGCAACCGGACCGGAGAGCACTAATCCACGCGCGCTGCCCCGGTGGAGTCCTGTGCTGCGTGCGCGCCGCCGGGGCCTCCCACCAGGCGCCGCGGTGGACCCCGTCAGAAAAACAGCGGATCGAGCGCCATGGCCAGGAACACCACCGCGAGGTAGCTATTCGACCAGTGGAACAGCCGCATGGGGCGGAGTTCGGCGTCCTGGAGGCCGGAATGGGCGCGGTACCACAGCCTCGCCGCCTCCCAGACGAAGACCCCACCCGCGACGGCCGCGACCAGCGGATAGAGCCATCCGGTCGAAGCACTCGGCCAGACCAGCAGCGACACCGCGACCGTCGCGATGGTGTAGACCAGGATCTGCGTGGCGACCTGCGGTGCGGACTTCACCACCGGCAGCATCGGAACGCCTGCGTTCGCGTAGTCCTCCCGGTAGCGGATCGCGAGCGCCCAGGTGTGGGGCGGGGTCCAGAAGAACACGATGGCGAACAGGACGAACGGTGCGAGAGCCACTTCGCCGGTGACCGCCGTCCATCCGATGAGCGGGGGGAAGCACCCGGCGATGCCTCCCCAGACGATGTTCTGCCAGGTGCGCCGCTTGAGCCAGATGGTATAGACAAAGACGTAGAAGGCGTTCGCGGCCAGGGCTAGGATCGCCGACAGCCAGTTCACCCCGAAGCCGAGGACGACGGTCGCGACGGCACCGAGCACCAGGCCGAAGACCGTGGCCTGGCTGCGGCCGACCTCGTGGCGGGCCATGGGACGCTTGCGGGTGCGGCGCATCAGCCCGTCGATATCGGCGTCCCAGATGCAGTTGAAGCTGTTGGCGCTGCCCGCGGCAAGGTAGCCGCCCACCATCGTCCACAGCACCAGCCAGCCGTCCGGCAGCCCCCGCGCGGCGAGGAACATCGCTGGCACGGTCGTGATGAGCAGCAGCTCGATGATGCGCGGCTTGGTCAGTGCCACGTAGGCGCGAACCACGTCGGTCACCGCGGCGGACGGCTTCACCATGATGTCAACGGCCACGGACCCTCCAGCTCAGATGATGTCGGGATGACCATACCCGAAATATCACCTAACGGACACGCGAGCAAGCCAGACCCAGGTTCAGCATATCTCCCGGAGCCGATCCACCCGCCTGTCAGGACGGCTTCCCGCCCGCGTCCACGCCATCGCCGCCCGCTGCCGCGCACCGCGCGGTTCGACTGGGTACGATGGCGGGCATCTGGACCAACGGTGAAGGAGTCTGATGAACCCAGACGAGCGACACAACCCGCTGCGCGACCCGCAGGACCGGCGCCTGCCCCGGATCGCTGGGCCGTGTGTGCTGATCCTGTTCGGTGTCACCGGCGACCTCTCCCGCAAGAAGCTGATGCCCGCCATCTACGATCTCGCCAACCGTGGCCTGTTGCCGCCCGGCTTCGGGCTGGTCGGTTTCGCGCGGCGGGACTGGGCGGATCAGGACTTCGCGGCGCAGGTGCACGATTCCATCAAGGAGCATGCCCGCACACCCTTCCGGGAGGAGGTCTGGCGCCAGCTCCTAGAGGGCATCCGCTTCGTCCCGGGGGACTTTTCCGACGACGCCGCCTTCGCGACGCTCAAGCAGACCCTCGCCGATCTGGACGCCTGCCGCGGCACCGGTGGCAACCACGCCTTCTACCTGTCGATCCCGCCGAAGTTCTTCGAGCCGGTCATGTCTCAGCTGCGCCGCCACGGCATGGCCGAGCAGAGCCCCGACCGGTGGAGCCGCGTCGTGATCGAGAAACCGTTCGGCCACGACCTGGAGTCGGCGCAGGCGCTGGAACGGGTGGTCGGCAGCCTGTTTCCCCCGCATTCGGTCTTCCGCATCGACCACTACCTCGGCAAGGAGACCGTCCAGAACCTGCTGGCCTTCCGGTTCGCCAACCAGCTGTTCGAGTCGATCTGGAACAACCGCTACGTGAGCCACGTGCAGATCACCATGGCCGAGGACATCGGCATCGGTGGCCGGGCCGGGTACTTCGACGGGATCGGCGTCGCCCGTGACGTCATCCAGAATCACCTGTTGCAGCTCATGGCGCTGACCGCCATGGAGGAGCCGACCAGCTTCGACGCCGCGCAGCTACGGATCGAGAAGCAGAAAGTGCTGGCCGCCGCCCGGGTGCCGGACGACTACGACCGCCATACCGCCCGCGGCCAGTACGCCGCCGGGTGGCAGGGCGGGCAGCCGGTCATCGGCTACCTCGACGAGGACGGCATCAGCCCCGACTCGGCCACCGAGACCTACGCCGCGATCCGGGTCGACATCAACAACCGGCGCTGGGCTGGCGTGCCCTTCTACCTGCGCGCGGCCAAACGGATGCCCCGCAGGGTGACCGAGGTCGCGCTGATCCTGAAACCCGCGCCCCACCTGCCATTCGACAAGATCGCCACCGCCGACCTGGGCGCCAACGCCATCGTCGTCCGCATCCAGCCGGACGAGGGGGTGTCGCTGCGGCTCGGCGCCAAGGTGCCCGGCACCCAGATGGAGTTGCGCGATGTCAGCATGGACTTCGCCTACGGCGGCTCCTTCACCGAGGAGAGCCCCGAAGCCTACGAACGGCTGATCTTGGACATCCTGCTCGGCGACCCGCCGCTGTTTCCCCAGCGCGAGGAGGTCGAGCTCTCCTGGCGCATCCTCGACCCGGTGCTGGAGTACTGGGCGAACCAGCCCGGCCCCATCGACCAGTACCCGTCCGGAACCTGGGGTCCGGCCTCGGGCGCCGAGCTGCTCGCCCGCGACGGATACACCTGGAGGCGTCCATGATTATCACTTTGCCCAACACTACGGCGCAGCAGATCGCGGCCTCACTGCTCAAGGCCCGCCGCCACATCGGCCCCGCGAGCGGCATGGT
>JAUMWV010000035.1:0-22123 GCA_030529455.1 Propionibacteriaceae bacterium
CGGCCGGGCAGCCAGACGTGCTGTGGGTCAGCGCCGAGTCCGCCTACCGGGCAGGCCGGTCCATCCGTGGCGGAATCCCGATCTGCGCTCCCTGGTTTGGGGCGGGCCGGGGGGAGGAACCGGTCCCGCAGGCGCACGGCTTCGTCCGCGCCGTGCCGTGGCACCTCGTCGCGGCCAGGCAGGACGGGCCGGTGGTCGAACTCGTCTTTGGCCTGGAGTCGGCCGACGTCGCTGGCCAGCCGGGAGCGGAACGCTACCCCCTCGACCTCGGCTACCGATACACCGTGCGGTTCGGCGCTCAGCTGGAGGTCGCCCTGACCGTCACCTCCCCGAGTTCGCCGTTCGTCCTGGACGAGGCCCTGCACACCTATTTCGCGGTGTCGGATGTGCGGGCGATCTGCGTCCGGGGTCTCGACGGGGTCAGCTACCTCGACAAGACCGCGGCCGGGGCGCATGGGACGCAGTCGGGCGACATCCGCTTCGACGCCGAAACCGACCGGGTCTACGCCGGTGCCCCCGTGACCGAGATCATCGACGGATCGCGGCGGACGCGGGTGACGCCGAGCGGTTCTGCCTCCACCGTGGTGTGGAACCCCTGGGCGGACCGGGCCCGCGAGATGGCCGAGTTCGGCGATGACGAGTGGATATCCATGGTGTGCGTCGAGACCGCGAACGCACTCGAGGGGGCGGTCAGCGTGCCCGCAGGGGGCAGCACCACCCTAGGGGTCACGATCTCGCGACTCTGAACGGTCGCTCCGTGGCGACCCCGATTGACGGTTCGACCCGGAATGGGTCTACCCTTCTGATGCCCCCTAAACTCATGTACCGGATGGAGCTGCGTGCCCATGATCGAGGCACTCGTCGTTGTGGTGATCGTCATCGCCACCGCTTTGGTATTCGATTTCACGAATGGTTTTCACGATTCTGCGAACGCGATGGCGACCTCCGTCGCGACCGGGGCGCTCACCCCGCGCCAGGCCGTCACCGTGGCTGCCATCCTCAACGTCATCGGAGCTTTCCTGTCCACAGAGGTCGCCAAGACCATCTCGTCTGGCATGGTGAACGACCAGCTGGTCACGCCTGAGATCGTGTTCGCTGGGCTGGTCGGCGCCATCTTGTGGAACCTCGGCACCTGGCTGTTCGGCATGCCGTCGAGCTCGTCTCACGCGCTCTTCGGCGGCCTCATCGGCGCGGTGCTGGTGTCGGCGGGGCTGGCTGGCATCAACCCGTCGGTCATCATCAGCAAGATCCTGCTCCCGGCCATCATCGCCCCGGTGGTCGCGGGCCTGACGGCCACCTACGCCACCCGGCTCGCCTACCGCCTGACCGACCGCGGCGAGGGACACGGCCGGTTCTCCAAGGCGGTCTTCAAGCACGGCCAGCGGATCTCGGCCTCCATGGTGGCGCTCGCCCACGGCACCTCCGATGGGCAAAAGACCATGGGCATCATCACGCTGGTGCTGGTGAGCGCGGGGTACCAGGAGTCCGGCACCCGACCCTATTTCTGGGTCATCCTGGCCGCTGGCCTGGCGATCGGGCTCGGCACCTATTCGGGCGGCTGGCGCATCATGCGGACGATGGGACGCGGCCTGGTGGACATCGACTCCCCGCAGGGCTTCGCCGCGGAGACCTCATCGACCGTCGCGATCCTCGCCTCCTCCCATCTCGGCTTCGGGCTGTCCACCACGCACGTCGCCTCCGGGTCGATCCTCGGTTCGGGCATCGGTCGCCGGACGCCGGTGCGTTGGAGCACCGCCGTGCGGATGGGCGTCGCGTGGCTGCTGACGCTGCCCGCGGCGGGCCTGATCGGCGGGGTGGCGGCCCTCATGGTCAAGCTCGGGTTCGGCGGGCTGATGCTGGCGCTGGCCATGCTGATCGGGGTCTCGGCCTACTTCTTCTGGGTCTCGCTGAAGAACCGGGTGCATGCCGGCAACGTCAATGACTCCCGCGACGTCCGGGTGGCGTCCCGGGGCACCTCGGGGGAGGCTGCGTCATGATCAAGATCAACTGGATGGCACTGCTGGAAGTGTCGGTGGTCACCTTCGTCGGCACCATGATCGTGGTCGGCATCGTGTCCCTCGCCGCAGCGCTCCTCGACAGGGGACACATCGCCGCCGCAGCGGGCGAGGTGGAGTCCCCCTACCATTCCCGCTACGCCGTGGTCTCGTTCGCGCTGCTCGGGCTGGTGTTGGCGATCGTCGCGTTCGGTTTCTACCTGCTGATCCCCTGGTGGCACTGAGCCCCTAGGGCTGGGCGAACCATCGTGACGTGCGGCAGGCCCGCCTCGTCGAAGGGCTCGCCGACAGCCTCGAACCCGAACTCGCGGTAAAGCCCGGCGACGTATTGCTGGGAGTGGATGAGCAGGATCTCGTCGCCGTAATCCGCGAGGACGCGCGCCACCAGGCGCCGCGCCAGGCCCTCTCCCCTGCGGTCCGCACGCACCGCTACCCGCCCGAAGGAGCGCCGCGCCCCGTGCTGGGGACCATCGAGACAGACCACCCTGAGGTAGGCGGCACAGCCCCGGGGGTCGGCTATCCAGAGGTGGCGGGTGCGCTCGTCCCGGTCGGCCTCGCCGAAGTCCGGCGCTGTGATCCGCTGCTCGAGGTAGAAGACCTCGGTGCGGAGCCGGACGATGCCGAAGAACTCGTCTCGGGTCAGGTCGGACCACGCCTTGTCGGCGATGCTGTTCATGGCCGCAGTGTAAAGGCCTGGGGTCACCCCCAGGCCTAGACGGTGGTGGCCAGCACCCGGGCTGGCCACCATTGACGGGACCGTTACTGCGCGCTGGCCTCGATCTGGTTGCTCGCGCCGGTGTGGGTCACGCTGATCTTGCGGGGCTTGGCCGCCTCGCTAACCGGAATCGAGAGCGTCAGCACACCGTCGGTGTAGCTCGCCTCGATCCGGTCGGAGGCGAGCCCCGAACCCAGCGTCAGCTGGCGGGCGAAGGTGCCGGTCGGACGCTCGCGGGTCAGCCACTCGTGGTCCTCGCCGGTGGGGACGAGCTTGCGTTCGGCGCGGATGGTCAGAGTGCGGTCCTCCACGTCGATGTCGATGCTGCTGGCGTCCACGCCGGGCAGGTCGATGTTGACGTAGTAGACGTCGCCGTCGCGATACAGGTCCATCGGCATCGCCGCGGCCGAGGGCACCCGGGCGGCATTGCTGAAGTAACGCTCGATCTCGCGGAACGGATCAAAGGTCGTCGCCATGGTGTCGATCTCCTGTTCTGGCCACTTCAGGCCTAAGTTGCGTATACCCGACTCAACTTTGGTCGACCCCATTTTATTCCCGCCCGCCAACCCCGCCTCCGGAGACCCCGCCGCCCGCCCGGGCCTAGCCAGAGCTTCGGCATCACGGCACACTGGGCGCATGAGCCAACTGCTGGTGATCGTGGTGTTCGCTCCGCTCAGCCACGCCGACGCGGTGCGCGAGGCCCTCGCCTCCGCCGGTGCCGGGCGGATCGGAGAGTACTCGGCGTGCAGCTTCAGCGCGCCGGGCCAGGGACGTTTCCTCCCCTCCCCAGCGGCCCGGCCCCATCTCGGTGCGGCTGGGCGCCTCGAGGTCGTCGACGAGGTCCGTATCGAGTGCGTGTGCCCCGCGCAGGCCGCCCGGACGGCGGTGCAGGCGATGCTCGACGCCCACCCCTACGAAGAGCCCGCCTACCACTGCTACCCCGCACTGACGCTGGCCGAGCTGCCCGGCTGAGCACCCGGGCGGCACCGGCGGTCAGCGCAGCCGCTCCCCCGCCGCCAGCTCGAACAGGTGCGTCAGGACCGCTCCTGCGCTGGTGCGTAGCCCACTGTGTTCATAAGCGCTGGTCACCAGCGTCCGGACGCCGGGCAGCAGGGACGCGGTCTCCATCGAGAACTCCACCGGGACGTAGACGTCGCCGTAGTACACCGCGGCGGCACCGACGCTGTCCGCGCGCCGCAAGGCGCCAGCGTCGTAGAGCCGTGGCCACTCCACCCGGGCGATCAGCTCGGCCGCATCCTTCCAGGGCGCCAGCGCGCTGGACTCGTCGAACCATTCCGGCAGCAGGTGCTCGCCGCTCAGCAGCGGCTCGTCGCCGTCGAACTCGGCTGGCCGCACCCGCGCGGCCGACCAGGCGGTGACTCCGCCGTCGGCGTAACAGGACTCGTGGACGATCGCATACAGCGGGTTACGGCCGCCGAAGGGCAGCGCCGCGGCGAGGTCGTACCGGAAGGCGTCGCTGGTGGGCTCGTGCTCGAGCAGCCAGTGCAGCTTCATGGCCCCGTCGTCCCCGCCGAGCAGGGTCCCGATGCTGCGCAGCCGGGAGGCCGAGACGGGGTCGCCGTTGGGCAGGTTCAGCTCGCCAGCGGCGGCCAGCTCCAGCGCGCGCCGCATCCGCTGCTCGTCGCCGGGGAACATCCGGTAGAACTGCCTCGACTTGGCCGCCATCTTGCGGTAGGTCATCTCGTACACCTCGTCGCAGGTGCGCCCCACCGGGGGCAGCCCGCCGGTGAAGTAGGCGCGCTCGACGCTGTCCGGGCGGGTGCTGAGATAGTGCAGCAGCGTGAACCCGCCGAAGGACTGCCCGAGCACGGACCACCTCGCCACCCCGAGGTGCTGGCGCAACGCCTCACAGTCGGCCACGATGGCGTCGGCCCGCAGGTGGGTGCAATACTCGGCGATCTCAGCCGCCGCAAGGCTCAGCATCTGGGCGGTGACCGGGGTCGAACGCCCCGTGCCCCGCTGGTCGATCAACACGACCCGGTAGCGTTCCAAGGCCGCGGGTAGCCAGCCCGGTTCCGCCGGTTTCAGGCTTGGACGCGGGGCTTCGTGGCCCGGCCCGCCCTGGAGGAACACCAGGTAGGGCAGATCCTCGCCACCGGGCCGGGTGACCACCCGGGCGAACACCTCGATCCGGCGCGGGTCGGCTGGGTCGTTCCAGGCCAGCGGCACGCTCAGGGTGTGGGTCTGGCACGTTAGCCCACCGTTCAACGCACTCATCCTCCACACCTTATCCCTGGCTCCGTGCCCGCTGCGTTAGACGGGGTGGCCCGGGCGGATTGTCACCCGCCAGGACCACCCCGGTTATCCCCCCGGCGAATCAGCTCGGAAGACTGAGGAGGCGGATGCCCCGGGAGACCTGGTTGATCGCGGTCGCGAAGATGTCGCCGAGCTCGTCGGCCTGCGCCGCGCAGAAGAAGTAGTCGCCGTCGGTATTCTCTGCCCGGGCCCCGCTCGGGTTGGAGCAGTCGTGATCGGCCGCCGACGGGGTGCCGTCGGGCCGCACCGAAGCTGCCTTGGCCAGCGTATCCGCGACGCGCGGACCGTCGGTCTGGAAGGAACCGTTGCCATTCAGGCGGGACATGTTGCACCCGCCCGTCGCGGCACGGCCGTATCCGATGGTGACGACCAGCACGCCGTCGTTCTTGGCGATCTCGGCGATCTGCTCGAGGCGCTCGCATCCGGCGCCGCCGCCGGTGGCCCGCTCTGTGGCGGTCTGGCTCGCCCACGGCACGATGATGGGTGGCCGTTGACCTGCGTTGAACCTCCGGCGGGCCAGCTGGATGCCGCCGGTCGGGTCGCCGCCCTGGGACAGGAAACGGCGGGGCAGCGCCTCGTCGGGCATACCGTCGGTTTCGAAGACGATCACCTTGCGCGCCTCGCTCGGCCGGGACGGCAGGTGGGAGGTGTTGGCGCTCCGCAGCGCGCGGTAGGCGCCGTTGAACGCGGCGGCCAGGTGGGTACCGCCGGTGTACTCTCCGGGGAGCGGACGGCGCATGCACGACACTATCTCGACGAGGCGGCTATGCGGGTTGAGTGCCCTATTTCCCGGATCTCCCGGCAGCAAGTAGTCGTTGGTGAACTCGGTCGCGACCCACGGCCCAGAGGTCCCGCTCAACGACTGGCGGCACGAATACATGCCAGACGCCCGGTGGATCGTGCCCAGCGCCACGTATTGCAGGTCTGGATTCATGACGGTCAGCATCGACTTGATGCCGTCCTTCATGGCCTCCAGGTCGCCCTGCGCCATCGACAGCGTGCGGTCTGCCACGACCACGACGTCCATGGCGTTCGGCGCGGTGTCACCGCACGAGCCGTGGCAGGCGACCGAGACCACGTCCCCGGTCGAACCGTGGGTGTGGCCGATCACCGGCGCGAAGGCGTAGGGGACGTCCTTGCTGGCCCGCGTCCGCAGCGTGTTGCAGCGCGTCGTCGGGCCGGGCGTGCACGGGATCACGCAGATGGACTCGTTACACACCACGCGTGCCTGCCAACCCGGGCCGGGCTGGCACACCTTGGGGATCTGGGCGGCTTCCGGCTGGCGCGAGGCGCCCTTCGACGCGATGACGCAGAACATGTCGACGTCGGGGTCGGCATCCGGGTCGTTCATCTTGGCCAGCCGCTTCGCCATGGCGATGGCCCCATTCGGGTCGTCGGGCAGCATGCCCGCGCCCGCATGAGCGGCCGCGTCCATCGCGTTCTGGAGCTGCTGTTTGCCCCCGACCAGGCGCGAGATGTCGACCGCCATCGCTGCGGCACCGAACAGCAGCACCAGCGATATCGCGACGATCACCGAGATGGCACCGCGCTGATTCCTCTTCTTATCTGGTTCGCTCATCATTCAATCCTCATCGTTGACACGCTGACGATCTCGGCGTCAGCCAGCATCGGAAATAGGCCCGTAACTCCCTGGTAGCGGATCGTGACGCTCACCTTGGCATCGTCGCCAGAGGAGGCCCCGCCGAGCGTGCAGGTCCGGGGCAGACCCACGACCGCGACGCATTCGGCGTGGGCTTTCACATCGCCGAGGACGCCGGTCAGCGCGTTCAGCGCGATCGCCTCACTGTCGGCCTTCGTCCGGCCCAGCGCGGCAGCCCGCACTCCCTCCCGCGCGGCGTTGGCTGCCTGCGCCCTGGCCTGGAGCAGCAGACCGAAATCGATCGCGCCGAGCACCAGGAGGATGACGAGAGGCATTACCAGCGCGAACTCGACGGCCACCGCTCCACGTTCGGATCGTTCCGAAGCGGATTTCATCTCATCTCCTTTCACGTCAGTCCGCTCATGATGGCCGGACCCACCACTGCACCCACCGCCATGAATGGGCCGAATGGCACCTCAACTCCCTTGATCCTTTTCAGGAATGCCGCCACAGCTAACCCGGCCAGGGCCGAGGTCACGAAGGCCGCCGCGTGCCCCAGCAGCACGGCATACCAGCCGAACAGTCCGAGCACCGTCCCGGTGGTCAGTGCGAGTTTCACATCGCCTAGGCCGAACTGGTGCGGGGCGATCAGCCCGATCGCGAGGAACACCGCTCCCGACACGATCCCGGACAAGACGGCCGCGATGACCGCCCCCGGGCTCACGCCCGCGGCCATCGAACCGCCGAGGGCGAAGACCAGGGCGACGAACCCGCCGAGGGTCAAGACGTCCGGCAGCCGCCTGGTCGCCAGGTCGATCGCGCAGGCCCCGGCCCAGACCCCCAGCATGGCGCTCAGGCCCGGCCACAGAGCCACCGGGACCTCCCGCCAGCACAACAGGGCGCCCAGCCCGAGCGCCACGCCGCAGCCGACCCAGAGCAGGGGCTTGGCGCGCGCCTGCCAGGCGCCGACGAATGCCAGCGCCATGAGCGGCACCGCCGCGATCGTCGCCATGGTCATCGCTCAGCCCCCTAGCGCCCCGAACATCGACGCGATGTTGATCGCCGCCGGGCCGAGGATCACGATGAACAGCGCGGGCAGGATGCACAGCATCAGCGGGAAGATCACCAGCGTGGGCACCTGCATCGCCTTGCGTTCCGCCCGCTGTCTGCGAATCCGGCGCATCTCGCCCGCCTGGGTGTGCAACACGGTGCCCAGCGGCACGCCATAGGTATCGGCCTGCAGCACGGCCCGAACGAAGCGGCGCAGCTGCGGCGAACCCGACCTGTCGATGAGGTCCTCGTAGGCGTCCCGCCTGGTCCTGCCCACCTGGATGTCCTTGACGGTGCGCATCAGCTCCTGGCCGAGGATCGTGCCGTTCTGGCGGGCGGTATGGACCATGGCCGCGTCGAAGGCCAGCCCGGCCTGGACCGCGATACTCATCTGGTCCAGCAGGTCGGGCAGCATCAGCTCGATCTGTTCGCGGCGTTTCACCGCGGTGTTGTAGAGCAGGATGTCGGGCAGGAAGAAGGCCAGCGCGATCACCCCGACCATCATCCCGATGAGCATCGGCGAGGCCGAGTTGAGCAGCAGGACGCCGAGCACGGCCGTGGCGACCAGCGCGAGCAGCACCTTGGCCGACAGCACCCGGTCGACGGTCCAGGTGTCGGGGTGCCCGGCCCGGGCGATCAGCCGGGCGTAGCGTCCACGCCGCTCCGGGGTATCCAGGAAGCGACTGCTCAGCTCACGCAGCTTGCTCCTGTCTGGCCGATCAACGCCCCGGATCTCGAAGCCGCGACGCAGGTTAGCCCGGCTGCGCGCATAGCTGGGGTCGGGGCCGACGACCAGCAGACCCCCGGCGATCGCGGTACCTATCACGAGCAAGATGGCTGGAAGTAGCATCGGTCGCCCCCTCAGTACTTGATCCGGACCGTGGCCCGCAGCCACAGCGCGCCGACGATCAGCAACACGATGCCCACCACCACCATCGCCAGGCCCAGCGGCGTGGTGAACAGCGGGTTCAGGTAGACCGGGTTGCTCCAGGCCACGAAACCGCCGACGACAAAGGGCAACGCCATCAGCACGATGGCCGACAGCCTGCCCTCGGCGCTGAGCGTGGCGACCTGGCGGCGCAGGTCGGAGCGTTCCCGGATCGTGCGCGACACCTCTTCCAGCACGTCGGCGAGGTTCCCGCCCACCTCCCGGTTGATGCTGACTGCCTGGAGAATCCAGACGAAGTCCTCGTTCTTCATCCTCGAGGCCGCGACGGCCATGGCTTCCTCGAAGGGCCTACCGAGCCTCAGCTCGTTGACCACCCGGGCGAACTCCTCGGCGGTCGGCTGGTCGGCCTCCTTCGCCACGGCGGTCATGGCCTGGTTGAAGGAGTAGCCCGAGCGGAGGCTGCCCGCCATCATCTGCGCGGTCTCGTCCAGCTGGTTGGCGAATGCCGCGCGGCGCCTAGAGATGAGGATGTTCACCGTGACCAGGCCCACGATGGCCGGGGCGATCATCAGCACGATGCCGAGCAGCAGCGACCCGGCGAGGAAGCCGAGCGCGATCCCGACCAGCGTGCCCGCGATGATGAAGATCGCGTATTCGGTCGGCGTGGTCTTGAGGCCGGCCAGCTCCAGCTTCTCGGCGAGTGGGCGGGCCCTCGTCGACAGGATCTGCTCGACCCGCTGCGCGGCCAGCGCCGAGGCCCGGTTGAACGATGAGGGCCCCGACCCGTAGGGGCGGCGGCGTTTGAGCGAGACCCGCTTCGCGTCGGGCACGACGAACAGCCCGACGACCAGCAGCACCCCCAGCACGATGACCCCCACGGCCACCGCCGGGCGGGAGGAGAAGCTCAGCCACTGATTCATCGCATCCCCTGCCGCTGGAAGGCGCGGAACACATAGGGGATGCCCAGTTCGTCGAACTTCTCGGCGAACTTGGGCCGCACCCCGGTGGGGACGAGCTGGCCCCGGAACCTGCCGTTGGCGTCGACACCGGCCGAGAAGTCGAACACGAAGACGTCCTGCAGCGTCAGCACCTGGCCCTCCATGCCGTGCACCTCGCTGATGGCGGTGACCCGGCGGGTACCGTCCCGAAGGCGGGCCATCTGGACGATGAGGTTGACCGCCGAGGCGACCTGTTCCCGAACGACCCGCAGCGGCAGGTCCATGCCCGCCATGAGCACCAGCGTCTCCAGGCGCGACGTCGCGTCCCGCGGGCTGTTGGCGTGCACGGTGGACAGCGAACCGTCGTGGCCGGTGTTCATCGCCTGCAGCATGTCGAGCGCCTCGGCGCCGCGGACCTCGCCGACGATGATGCGGTCCGGACGCATACGCAGCGAGTTGCGCACCAGGTCGCGGATCGTGACCTCGCCCTTGCCTTCGACGTTGGAGGGTCTGGATTCCAGGCGGACCACGTGCTCCTGCTGCAGCTGCAGCTCGACCGCGTCCTCGATCGACACGATCCGCTCTGCGTCCGGGATGAACGCCGACAAGACGTTCAGCATGGTCGTCTTGCCGCTGCCGGTGCCGCCCGAGACGATGATGTTGAGCCGGGCGCGCACGCAGGCTTCGAGCAGCTCGGTCGCGTCCGGGCTGAGGGTGCCCAGCCGGATCAGGTCGTGGACGCTGAGTCCTTCCTTGCTGAACTTGCGGATGGTCAGCGCGGAGCCGTTGACGGCCAGCGGCGGGATGACCGCATTGACGCGGGACCCGTCGGGAAGGCGGGCGTCGACCAGCGGCGAGGACTCGTCGATTCGCCGCCCGATGCGGCTCACGATCCGGTCGATGATCCGGCGCACGTGCTCGTCGTCTTGGAACCTGACCGCGGTCTTCTCCAGCCGCCCGCGGCGCTCGACGTAGACCTGGTGCGCCCCGTTGACCATGACCTCGCTGACCTCGGGGTCGTTGAGCAGCGGTTCGATGGGGCCGTGGCCGATGAGCTCGGCGATGACCTCGTCGAGCAGTCTGCGCCTTTCGGCGGCGGTCAGCGCGAGCCCCTCGCCCTCCAGGGCCTCGGTCAGCCCCTCCACGACCATGGCGTTGAGCTGCACGTCCGTGAGGTTCGCCTCGTTGAGGCGCAGGCTCATCTGCTGGTACAGCGAGGAGGTCACCCGTTCCTTCAGGCGCCCCAGGGCCGAGCGGTCGCCCTCGGAGCGGACCTGGGCGCCGTCGGAGCGAGGGCGGACCTGGGGCTCCAGCTGGGCCAGGCGGCCGGGCGCCGAGTGGGACTCCTCCACCATGGTGTCCTCCAGCGCGCGCTGGGGATTGAGCGGCTCGTCTGCGCTCGGCAGGAAGAACTCGGGCTCCTTGGCCCGCGCTGGGGCGGTCGCGTTCAGCGCCTGGAATCGTTCCCGCAGCGACATCTAGCCCCTCCTCCCCAGTAGCCCGCGGCGGACGGGGGCCGTGGGTGCCGTCCCGGCCAGCCGTTCGACCAGCAGCCGCAGCTGGCGGGCGGCGGGGTCTTTGCTGCCGGACTGCAGCAGCGGGACGCCCTGGTTCACCGACAGCGGCACGGCGCTGGACTGTGGGACCGCGACATCGACCTTGACCCCCACGGTGGCCTCGACGTCGCCGACGGTCAGGCCGCGCTTGGGGTCGTTGAAGTTGAGCACCATGTGGCGCCCGTCGAAGAGCAGGCCGAGCTGTTTCAGCGTGTTCAGTTCAATGCGCAGGCCCCGGATTCCCGGCACGTCGAGGCTGGTGACCAGGATCAGGTCGTCGGTCAGGTCGAAGGCCGACAGCGTGTGGTCGGTCATGCCGGGGGCGGTGTCCACCACGACGTACTTGAACGAGGCCTTGAGGATCGACAGCAGCGCGGCCACGTCGGCGGACGAAATGCCGTCCACCGCGGCCGGGGTGTCGGCGCCGACGACGGCGTAGAGCCCGGTGGAGTGGCGCGCCAGAAGGCTCTTGGTGGCCAGGGCATCGCCGCTATTGGCCGCGGCGACCGCCTCGACGACGCTGTAGTCGGGCGTCAGGTTGAGCGCCGACCCGACGTCGCCGAACTGCAGGTCGAGGTCGACGATCACCGTGGATTCCGGTTCTTGCATGGCCAGCGCCACGGCCAGGTTGCTGGCCACGGTGGTCTTGCCCACCCCGCCCTTCGGGGAGGCGACCGTGATGATCCTGCCCTGCAGCGTCGGCGCGACCGGGGTGCCGGGCATGCGGTCGATGAGTCCGAGCACGTTGCGGAAATCGTCGATTCCGGCGCTGGGGCTGATGATGTCGCGGGCCCCGGAGCGCAGCGCGCTGAGCCCGAGCTCCTCGGCGCGTTCGGCGACGATGACGACCGGGGCACCGTAGTGCTGCGCCACGGCCGAGGTGAGGGCGAGGGCGGTGGCCGGGTTGCCGACGATCTCGACGAAGACCACCGGCGGACGGGACGCCATGAGCCGGGCGAGGCTCTCGGCGCCGTGGATGTCCGACAGCGGGACGGCCATGACCTGGCAGCCGCACGCCTCCCGGATACGTTCGTGGGTTCCGCGCCCCGATCCGATGAACAGCGGCTGGCTCACTTGAAGATCACCTCGCCGGTGACGGGGTTGGTGTTCCCGTTGGTGGTCACGGACTTCTCCGTCTCGGCGAGCAGCCACATGGAGGCGTTCTCCGCGCTCCAGACCACGCGCTCGGCGTCCGACAGATTGAGCGCGAAGGTCAGTAGGGCACCCGAGGTGCCGCTGGGCCGCTTCGGCTTCTTCTCGGCGTCTTCGCCCTCTTCCTTGCCTTTGTCTTCGCCGGGCATCTGGACCCTGGTGATGAGCACGTTGTGCAGCACCGACTTGGTGCCGGCCTCGGTGGTCACCACGATCGTGACCTTGTCGTCCGGCTTCACGTAGCCGCCGAGGATCCGTTCTGGCCCCAGCGGCACCGTCACCTGGACCATTCCCTCGGGGATCTTCACCTCCGGGGCGCCCAGCGCGGCCCTATCGAGGAATCGTTCGGGCAGCAGCTGTTCGCCCGGGATCATGTCGACCGCGGCGACCTTGTCGCTCACGCTCTGGAAATCCTGCACCGCGCCCGGTACGATCGCCACCCTGGCGATCTTCTTGGCCTCGACGTTCTCGTTGAAGGCGGGTTTCTGACCGCGCGCGATCGGTTTAGTGACGACCAAGACTTCGACTGGTTCCAGCTGAGCCTGGGCCCGCTCGTCGACTGTCGCTACATAGCGAAGGAGCAACAATGCTCCAATAACCATTAGTACGACCGCTATTATCGCCGCGATCATCCGGCGTTTCATGATACCTCCCACCCAATGTGCGTAACCCCGCCGGGCACAACTCGTCATTGCCGCTGGGCGCTCTCCACCTCGCCCCCGGCAATGGAGCCTGGCGGCCCACCTAGATGGGCCGCCAGGCTAGGTCATTGCTTACGGAGCGCCCGGCGCCGACGCATTGGCCCCTGACACGGCCTTCGAGACGTTCTGGAAAGCCGTGTTGATCTGTCCGCCCAGAGCGGTGACGGTGCCGATGATGACGACCGCGATGAGCGCGATGATGAGCGCGTACTCAACGGCGGTGGCGCCCTTTTCCTTGTCCTGGAAACGACGCGAAACGGAATGCAGAGCAGCGGTGACGTAGCAGTATGCAGCGAGCACAGCGGCCCCCTTTCTAGAGATAGAGCTGGCCTGACCCCCTCGATCAGGCATTGGGGGGTGTGCACACCACGCTTATGCGCATTGCATTGTCCATGTATGTCCCCTCCCGAAAGGAAAAACTAGTGCGATTGCCCGGCACTCGTCAAGTCATTGCGCAAACCAATTTCACATATGCCGATAAGTGGCCGACACAACTACGGGAAGGAAAGCCGCGGCGACGGTCCCGGCCGCTCCCGCCACGCTCACCGGGCCCATCGCAAAGTGATAGGCCCGGCCGGACCCACCCACCGGCCGGGCATCGCCTGATCGTGGCCCGCCTCCCAGCAGCAGCCGCCGGGTCTGCGGGGCGCTATCCCGTCGTTTCCGGGCACCCGTCCCCGATGCCCGCATATTCGCGGCCCAGCCGACCCGGCGAGACGCGCCGGAACGGGCCGGGGCAGGCCTGTCGGCCCCACGGCAAGACGCTGGGGCCCCGGGGCCGGTTCGGGAGTGCTGGCCCCTCCTGGGGCCGGGAGCGGTTACTCCCCAAGGACCCCGTCGACGAAGGTCTCGGCGTCGAACGGCGCGAGGTCGTCCACGCCCTCACCCAGCCCAACCAGCTTGACCGGGACGCCGAGCTCCCGCTGCACCTGGACCACGATGCCGCCCTTGGCGGAGCCGTCGAGCTTGGTCAGCACGATGCCGGTGACGTCGACCACCTCGGAGAACACCCGGGCCTGGGTCAGGCCGTTCTGCCCCGTGGTCGCGTCGAGCACCAGCAGCACCTCGGTCACCGGGACCTTCTTCTCGACCACCCGCTTGACCTTGCCCAGCTCGTCCATGAGGCCGGTCTTGGTGTGCAGCCTGCCGGCGGTGTCCACCAGCACCACGTCGACGCCCGCGTCCAGGGCCTGGGTGACGGTCTCGAACGCGACCGAGCCGGGGTCGGCCCCCTCTGCGCCGCGCACCGTGCGCACCCCGACCCGCTCCCCCCAGGTGGTCAGCTGGTCGGCGGCCGCGGCCCGGAAGGTGTCGGCCGCGCCGAGCAGCACGGATTTGCCCTCGGCGACCAGCACCCGGGCGAGTTTGCCGACCGTCGTCGTCTTGCCGGTGCCGTTGACCCCGACCACCAGGACCACCCCGGGCCCACCGTCGGTGCCCTCGGTGTGCAGGCTGCGATCCAGCTCCGGGTCGACCAGCTTGACCAGTTCGCGCCGCAGCAGCGCTTTGGCCCGGGCCGGGTCTGCGATGCCATCGACCGCGAGCTCCCGGCGCAGCGCCTCCGTCAGTTCGGTGGTCGGACCGACCCCCAGGTCGGAGGAGATCAGCGTGGCCTCGAAGTCGTCCCAAACTTCGGCGTCCAGCCGGTCCACCGACAACAGGTCCGCCAGGGCGCGCGCCAGGGCGTTGTTGCTTCCAGCGAGCCTGCGGCGCAGCCGGACCATGCGTCCCTGCGGGGCCTCCGGGGCCTCGAGGCCGACCGCGGCCGGTTCCGTTACCGCCGGTTCCTCCTCCGGCCCAGGCTCAGCGGCGTCCCGATCCGGCGGGATCTCGGCCCTGGGGGGCGGCGCGGGCAATGCCCGGTTGCTGCGCCACACCAGCAGGCTTGCCGCCGCGATGGCGGCCACGATCAACGAAGCAATGAGCCAAAACAGCCAGTCCACGCTGGGAGTCTACCCCGCCCACCGGGGACGCTTCGCTCAGCTCACGAGCGCCGATGCCTCGCCGGGCCTCCGCCCACCAGGGTGGGGTCTCAGGAGCGTGGGTTCTCCCGTTCCACGAGATCGACGAACTTGGCGGGCGGTTCGCCGTCACCGTTGAGGTGCTTCACCGCGGTCGAGGCGAACTCGGTGAACTTGGGGTTCTTATCGGCGTACCGGCCGCCCTGGCCGACCGCGACGACCGCGAGCACCCCGCAGGCCAGCAACACCACGATGACCACTGCCACGACAAACACCACGACCTCCTCGAACTACCGCTCTCCAGTCTTACCGATTCCGGGTCCAGTTCAAGGTGACACGGATCACTCTCAGCAGGATCTCAACGAATCCTTATCCCCGCCCCGCCTCATCGCCGTCGCGCAGGCGCTGGCTGATGACCGCCGAGATGCCATCCCCGCGCATCGTGACCCCGTAGAGGGCGTCGGCGATCTCCATGGTCCGTTTCTGGTGCGTGATAATCAGCAGCTGGGAGGATTCGCGCAGCTCGGCGTAGATCCCGAGCAGCCTCGACAGGTTGACGTCGTCGAGGGCGGCCTCGACCTCGTCGAGGATGTAGAACGGGCTCGGCCTGGCGATGAACAGGCTGACCAGGAACGCGACCGCCACCCGGGAGCGTTCGCCGCCCGACAACAGCGACAGCCTCTTGACCTGTTTCCCGGCCGGTTTGGCCTCGACGTCGACCCCGGTGGTCAGCCAGTCCCCGGGCTCGGTGAGCACGAGGCGGCCCTGCCCGCCGGGGAACAGCCGGGAGAAGACCTCCCCGAAGGTGCGTTCGACGTCCCGGTAGGCCTCGGCGAAGACCTGCTCCACCTTGGCGTCGACCTCCGCGATGATGTCGAGCAGGTCCTGGCGGGTGGACTTGAGGTCGTCCAGCTGCTCGGCGAGGAAGCCGTGCCGCGCGCTCATGGCCTCGTATTCCTCCAGCGCCAGCGGGTTGACCCGCCCCAGCACCGCGAGGTTGCGTTCGGCGGCGCGCAGCCGCGCCGCCTGCTGGTCACGGTCATAGGGCACCGGCTCTGGCTGCTCCTCATCTGGGCCGAGGGCGCCGCCGTCCGGCCCGGTCAGCACTGGCACCGGCTGGTGCGGGCCGTACTCGGCCATCAGGGTGTCCGGCTCCAGCCCGAGCTCGGCCAGCGCCCGCTCGGCGAGCTGTTCGAGGCGCATCCGCTGCTCGATGCGGGCCATCTCGTCGCGGTGGGCTCCCCGGACGATCTCCTCCAGCGCGGAGCTGGCCGCCCGGTGGCGGTGGCGGGCGGCGGTCAGGTCGACCTCGGCTTGCTTCCGGGACTGCTCGGCCAGCTCCTTCTCCTGGGACGCCCGCTCCCGCGCCGCCTCGACCAGGCCCAGGAGCTCGGTGGCCGCCCGGTGCACCTCGGCCGCGACCTGAGCCTCGCGGCGCTGCCGCTCGGCCAGGGCCAGCGCCTTCGCCCGCGCCTGACGCTCCCGCTCGGCCGCCCGCCGCAAGGCCTCCGCCCGCCCGGCCAACGCCCGGATTCGTTCCTCCGCGGTGCGCAGCGCCAGCCGTGCCTCCGTCTCCCGCTGGCGTTCCAGCCGGGCGGCGGCCGCGAGCTCGTCGCGTTCGGCGGGGTCGGGTTCGGTGAGTTCCCCCTCGCCGGTGGCCGCCTCCAGCCGGGCCTCCAGCCCCTTGAGCGCGGCGAGGTCGCGCTCCCTGGTGGCCTCGGCCTGCGTCATCGCTTCAGCCAGGCGCTCCGCCTCCTGGGAGGCGGACGCCGCCGTCTGCCGGTACCGTGCCAGCTGGTCGGCGAGCCCGGACACCTGGGCGTCGGACTCGTGCAGCAGCGCCAGCGCCGCCTGTTCCCGTTCCCTCGCGGCCCCGGCCCGGGCGCGCACCTCGGCCACGGTGAACCTGATCCGCTCCAGCTCGTGCTGGGCCTGGCCCAGCTCGGCCTCCGCCTGTTCGACGGCGGCGTGCACCTCGATCAGGGAGGGTTTGGCGTCCGAACCGCCGACGACCAGCGCCGGAGAAATCAGGGTGCCGTCCCGCGTGACGCAGGAGATCCCCGGCATGGCCTCCGCCACGGCGAGCGCATCCGCGACGTCCTCGACGGCCACCACGCCCGCCAGCAGGTGGGCCAGCGCCCCCCGGTAATCCGGCGGGGCCGAAATCAGGTCGATCAGGTAGCGTCCCCTCGGCGGGGCCCCGGCGTCCCCCGGCGGGCCGGGCGCGGCCACGACCAGCCCTGCCCTGCCCTCGTCGGCTGCCTTCAGCTCGGCCACGATCGCCATAGCCTCGGCCATGCCCGCGACCGCGACGCCATCGGCCGCTGGCCCCAGCGCCACCGAGAGGGCCTTCTCCCAGCCGGGTTCGACCTCCACCAGGCCCGACACCCTGCCCGCCACGCCCGGCCGGTTCGAGGCCGCCACCGCCTCGGAGGCGTCGGCCCGGTCCAGGCCGAGCCGCAGCGCCTCGACCCTGGCCGCCAGCGCTGCCCGGCGCTGGCTGGCCGCGGTCTCGGCGGCCGTGAGGTCCGCGAGTTCGCGCTCAAGCTCGCCCAGCTCCGCGACCGCGGACTCGTAGGCGGCGTCCAGGTCCGACTCGGAATCGCTGAGGCTAGCGAGGCTCACTTCGTGGGTGCGGAAGGCCAGGTTGGCCTCCTCGGCGCGGTTCAGGGCGTCCGTGCGGCGCCGGTCCAGGCGGCCGAGCTCTTCGGCCGAGGCGTCCAGCCGGGACCTCAGCGAGTTCACCTGCCCGGCGAGCCGGGCCAGCCCCTCCCGCCGGTCCGCCACCGCGCGCTGGGCCGCCAGGTAGGCCTGCTCGGCCTCGGCGTGGCGGGCCTCGGCGGCGTTGCGCCGCTGCGTCGCCTCCGTCAGCGCCGCGTCGGCCTGCCCGGCCTCGGCTCGCAGCCCGGCCTCCTGCTGCCTCACCTGCCCGGCCTCGGCCTCCAGCTCCTCCGGGTCGCGCCCGCCCAGCTCCAGCTGGGGGGCGGCGGCGCCGTGGCGGGTCCGTTCGGCCGAGATCGACACGGTGGAGGCCACCCGTTCCCGCAGGGCGGCCGCGCCGTACCACAGCTCCTGGACGCGGGAGAACCGCGCCGCCGCCTGGGTGAGCGCGGTCTCGGCCTCCGCTTCGGCCTGGGCGGACGCCCTGGCCTCGGCCTCAGCCCGGTCCTGCGCCGCCCGCGCCGCGGCCTCGCAGGCCAGTTCCTCCTCCAGCGCTCGCGTGGCGTTCACCAGGTCGTCTGCGAGCAGCCGGGCCTTGGCGTCCCTCAGCTCCGCCTGGATGATCGCCGCCTTGCGCGCCACCTCGGCCTGGCGCCCGAGCGGCTTGAGCTGGCGGCGGATCTCGCCGATCAGGTCGGTGAGCCGCTCCAGGTTCGCCTTCGTCGACTCCAGCTTGCGGACCGCCTTCTCCTTGCGTTTGCGGTGCTTGAGGATGCCCGCGGCCTCCTCGATGAAGCCGCGCCGGATCTCGGGCGTCGCCTGCAAGATCGTGTCCAGCTGCCCCTGCCCGACGATGACGTGCATCTCGCGCCCGATGCCCGAGTCGCTCAGCAGCTCCTGCACGTCCAGCAGGCGGGCCGGGCTGCCGTTGATGGCGTACTCGGAGCCGCCGTTGCGGAACATCGTGCGCGAGATCGACACCTCGGTGTAGTCGATCGGGAGCGCCCCGTCGCTGTTGTCGATCGTCAGCACGACCTCGGCCCGTCCCAGCGGCGGGCGCGACGAGGTGCCGGCGAAGATGACATCCTCCATCTTCCCGCCGCGCAGACTCTTGGCGCCCTGCTCCCCCATCACCCAGCTCAGCGCGTCGACCACGTTCGACTTTCCCGAACCGTTGGGGCCGACGACGCAGGTGATCCCCGGCTCGAAGTTGAGCGTGGTGGCTGAGGCGAAGGATTTGAATCCCCTCAGGGTGAGGCGCTTGAGGTACATCTCAACCCCCGGCGGCGTCCCCGCGGTTCCGGCGGATCGACCGGAAGGTCCAGAACTTGTTGAGCAGGAAGCTGAGCGGGATCGTCACCGCGATCATGATGAGGTTCGCCCAGTACAGGGGCGTGCGCAGCCCAGACGAGCTGTCGAAGATGCTTCTCGGCAGGCTCAGGGGTGACTGCGGGTGCATGAGGGCCACGACGACCACCGAGCCCACCCCCAGGCACACCAGGCCGACCGCCAGGAACGGCCAATACTCGCGCCACCACCCGGAATGCCGGTGCGTCTTGAAGGCCCACCACCGGTTCAGCTGGAAGTTCCACAGGTTCGCCAGCAGGAAAGACACGGTGACGAAGACCATGTACCACCTCAGGTTGTAGCCGGTGGAGCCCAGGCCGACGATGATGTTCTCGTCGCTAGCCGCCGAAGGCCACACCAGTGGCACCAGCTTCCGCTCCAGCCACAGCACGGCGAAGTTGACGAACACCCCGGACCCGCCAACCACCCCGAACCGGACGAACTGGCCCAGGCTATCGCCGTAGCGGCTGCGCAGGTCACGAAGGAAAGCGATCACAATGACCCAACCTTACCGGCGCCGCTGACAGCGCGGGCAGTAGAAACTCGACCGGTTCATAAAGGACTCCCGCCGGATCGGCGTGCCGCACCGGCCACAGGGCAGTCCCTCGCGGCCGTACGCCTGGAGGTCCCGGGCGAAGTAGCCCGATTCCCCGTTGACGTTGACGTACAGCTCATCGAACGAGGTTCCCCCGGCCTCCAGCGCTTCGGCCATCACGGCCCGGGCGGCGCGCAGCAGCGCGACCGCCTTGCGGGGCCCGAGCCCGGCGGTGGGCTGGTCGTAGTGCACCCGCTCGCGCCACAGCGTCTCGTCGGCATAGATGTTCCCGATCCCAGAGACCAGGCGCTGGTCCAGCAGCGCCCGCTTGACCGTCGTGGCCCGGCCCCTCAGCCGTGCCGCGACCCCACGCTCGTCGAACGCGGGGTCGAAGGGGTCGGGTGCGATGTGGGCGACCGGGAGCGCGGCCCCACCGGGGACGAACTCGAACCCACCGAACATCCGCTGGTCCACGAACCGGGCCTCGCGCCCATCGTCCAGCAGGAACACCATCCGGGTGTGGCGGTGCTCCGGCTCACCCGGATCGTGCATCCGGAACTGCCCGCTCATCCCCAGGTGGCAGACCAGGGCGTCCTCGCCCAGCACCCACCACAGGTATTTGCCGCGCCGCCGCACCGCCTCAACCCGCCGCCCGCTGAGCAGGCCGACGAAGGCCTCCGGTCCCGGCCCGAAGGACCGCACCGGACGCGGGTGAACCACCCGGACCGCGCGGATGCACCGCCCGCCCAGGTGCGATTCCAGGCCCCGGCGAACGACCTCGACCTCCGGGAGTTCAGGCACCGAAACTCTCGACCGCCTCCGCGGCCGCGCGCTGTTCGGCGTGCCTCTTCGAGGCACCGGTCCCCCGGCCCAGCACCCGCCCGTCGATGACCGCCTCCGCGACGAAGGTCTTGTCGTGGTCGGGCCCGGTGTCGGTGATCTGGTAGACCGGCGCGGCGTACCCGGCGGCGGCGCAGCGCTCCTGCAATTCGGTCTTCGGGTCCAGCCGGGTGCCCAGGTCGGCCGCCCGGGTGACCCGGTGATCCACGAAATCGTGGACGAAAGCTCCGGCGGCGTCCATCCCGCCGGAGAGGAAGACCGCCCCGATGATGGCCTCCAGGGCGTCGGCCAGGATGGAGGTCTTGTCCTGCCCACCCGTCGCGATCTCGCCGCGCCCGAGCTTGAGGTAGCGCCCCACGCCCAGCTCCCGCGCCACCTCGGCCAGCGCCGCCGAACTCACCACGGCAGCCCGCAGCTTCGCCAGCCGCCCTTCCGGCAGGTCGGGATAGGTCAGGTAGAGGTGCTCGGTGACGATGATCTGCAACACCGCGTCACCGAGGAACTCCAGGCGCTCGTTGGTCGGTATGCCCCCGTTTTCGTAGGCATACGACCGGTGCACCAGGGCAAGCTCGAAAAGCTGGGCGTCCACGTGGACACCCAGCTTCGACAAATGTTCTGCGAGCAGTGTCTCAGGCCTCCAGCACCTGGCGGCGAGCCTGGCGCGGGCCGTACTGGCCGCAGCTCGGGCAGGCATTGTGGGGCAGGTGCGGCTCACGGCACGCCGGGTTGGCGCACACCACCGTGTTGGCAGCGGTCGTCTTCCACTGCGAGCGCCGCGAACGGGTGTTGCTACGCGACATCCTGCGCTTGGGAACGGCCACGGTTTCTCCTTATAGCGTCGTGTTTGGTTCTTCGGTACCAGCCAGGCCGACCAATCCGGCCCACCGCGGGTCAAACTCGCCGTCGTGCCCGTGCTCCGGCTGATCGTTGAGGTTGACGCCACAGGTGAGGCACAACCCCGCGCAATCGTCCCGGCACAGCGGGGTGAACGGCAGTTCCAGTACCACGGCGTCCCGCAGGACGTCCTCCAGGTCGATCAACTCGTCGACGACCCACCGGGCGTCCTCGTCGGCCTCACGGCCGGGGTAGAAGAACAACTCCTGCAGGTCGAAGGTGTCGTCGTAGTCGAACGCGCGCAGGCAGCGGGCGCATTCGGCGTGCAGCTGCACGTCGGCGCAACCCGTGACGAGCACGCCCTCCATAGCGGATTCGAGCCGAAGATCGAGCGCGATGGGGGAACCCTCCGGTACCGCGATCATGTCGACACCCATCCCCTCCGGCGCAGGGACCTCCCGGTGCAGCTCTCGCATCGTCCCGGGCCTTCGGGCAAGGTCGTGGATTTCCACGACCAGCGGTGAACGGCGATCCAGACGATGTGAGCTCGGCATCACGGGCTCCTTTCGCAGGTGGGCATGACTGCGTCACGACCGGGGGACAAGTTTACTTGTGGGGCCCGGTCAGGCCAAATCGCCGGAGAGCTGTTTCGCGCGGATTGCCGCCCGGACACCGGCTGGCACGTACTTGTCCACGTCCCCGCCGTAGCGGGCGACCTCGCGCAGCATCGTGGACGACAAGGTGACGTGTTCGGCGGCGGCGGGCAGCAGGATGGTCTCCAGGCCGCTCAGGCCGTGGTTCATGTGGGCCATCTGCAACTCGAAATCGAAGTCGGCGCCGAACCTCAGCCCCTTCACCACCGCCTTGATCTTCCGGTCGGCGCAGAACTCGGCCAGCAACCCCGTGATGGGTTCCACCTGCACGCTGGGCAGGCCCTGCACCGCCTCGCGGACCAGCTCGACCCGCTCGTTCAGGTCGAAGAGGTACTTCTTCTGCCCATTGTTGCCGACGCCAACCAGCACATCGCCGAACAGTGCGACCGCGCGGCTAAT
>JAUMWV010000035.1:22133-23103 GCA_030529455.1 Propionibacteriaceae bacterium
GGTGACCGAAAGTGACCGGATCGAACGATCCTGGGCACAGCACTCGCATGGGTAGCGCCATTCATTCCTCCGCCGGTTGCGTCGTCGCGTAGTACAAGGTGGTCTCACCGTAGCGCCGCGACCAGCTATCGGCGAACTCGGCGGGCCAGGCGAAGGCCTCGTCGCGGGCGCTCCGCTCGATGACCACCAGCGCCCCGGCGCCCAGCCAGCCTTCGGTGAGGCGGGACAGCAGGGCCTCGACCTCGCCGTTGCCGACCTCGTAGGGCGGGTCGGCGAAGACCAGGTCGAACGGCCGGGGCACGCCAGCGAGGTAGGACGCGGCCCTGGCGCTCACCACATCGACCCCGAGGCCCAGCGCGGCGGCGTTGCGGGCGATCAGCGCCGCGACGGGACGCGCCGATTCGACGGCGACCACCGGGGCCGCTCCCCTGCTCGCGGCCTCCAGCCCGATCGCGCCGCTGCCAGCGAACAGATCCAGCACCGCCACCCCGCCGAGCTGGGCGTCCGGGGGCTGGCGCTGCGTGCGGAACCAGGAGGCCAGGGCGCTGAACAGCGCCTCCTTCGTCCGATCGGCCGTCGGGCGGGTGCGGACTCCCTTCGGCGCCGCGAGCCTGCGCCCGCCCGCGCTCCCAGCAATGATTCGGGTCACCTGGCCAGCCTAGTATCGGCTGGTTAGGATGGTCGCATGGCACACAGCGACGCACCCGTAACCATCCTCAGCGAAGACGCCTGCTGGGGTCTGTTGGCGAGCCTCGAAGTGGGCCGTCTGGCCACCGTGACAGACGATGCCCCGGAGATCTTCCCGATCAACTACGTCGTGGACGGCACCTCGGTCGTGTTCCGCACCGCCGACGGCAGCAAGCTCGCCGAACTGACCAACAACGCCCACGTGGCCTTCGAGGTGGACACCTGGGATTTCGAGGGTGGCAAATCGGTCGTCCTCAAGGGCACGGCCAGCGAGATCACCGAC
>JAUMWV010000088.1 GCA_030529455.1 Propionibacteriaceae bacterium
TGGGCCGGGTCGGTGGCGGCGGCCTGCCGGATCAGGGCCAGCGCCTGGCGGATCTCGGGGCGATCGTAGAAGCGTTCCACCCCGCGCACCTGGTAGGGCACCCCGGCCTCAGCGAGGGCGGATTCCAGCGCAGGTGCCTGGGCGTTGATCCGGTACAGCACGGCGAGTTCCCGCCACGGCACCCCGGCGGCGTGTTGGGCGGT
Organism: Propionibacteriaceae bacterium; assembly: GCA_030529455.1. Classification (GTDB taxonomy): domain Bacteria; phylum Actinomycetota; class Actinomycetes; order Propionibacteriales; family Propionibacteriaceae; genus JAUMWV01. Next base: position 204 of record JAUMWV010000088.1, read on the forward strand.
GAGCCAGGACGCGACACCTGCGGCCTCCTCCGGGTCGCTCGGGTACCGGTGAATCTCCGGCATCGGCCCGCTGGGGCGGGTCGGGCGCAGCCTGATCCCGCCGGACGATCCGATGACCTCGTTGGCCATGGCCAGGATCTGGGGGCTCGACCGGTAGTTAGTGCTGAGTTCGAGCTGCACCGAGCCGGGCCAATCCCGGCGGAACCGCAGCAGGTACTGTGGCCGCGCCCCCGCGAAACTGTGGATGGCCTGGGACGGGTCACCGACGACGCAGAAGTCCCGGCGTCCGCCGACCCACAGGTTGAGGAGCCGGTGCTGGATCGCCGAGATGTCCTGGTACTCGTCCACGACGAAATGCCGGTAGGCGGCCCTGACCTGAGCCGCGATGTCGTCGTGTTCGGCGAGCATCGCCGCGGTGCACAGCAGGATGTCGTCGAAGTCGATGACGCCCTCACCGGTCTTGATCCGCTCGTAGTTGGCCATGATGCGCGAGACCTGGTCGGCCGCCACCCCGCTGACGCTGCGCCCGTCCCGCTCCGCCAGTTCGGGATAGTCCGCCGGGTCCACGTTGGCGGACTTGGCCCAGCCGATCTCCCCCGCCAGGTCGCGCAGCAGCGGGGTCGTGGTCTGGCCCACGACGCCACCCGCCGCGCGCGCCACCAGCGAGATGATGCTGGACGCCACGGGCGGCAGCTCGCTGCCGTAGGCCTTCGGCCAGAAGTATTGCGCCTGGCGCAGCGCGGCCGAGTGGATGGTCCTGGCCTGCACGCCGTCGGCGCCCAGCCGGGCCAGCCGGGCCTTCATCTCCCCCGCCGCCCTCGTGGTGAACGTCACCGCCAGCGTCGCGGTGGGGACGTAGCGTCCGGTCTGCACGGCGTAGGCGATGCGATGCGTGATCGCCCTCGTCTTCCCGGAACCGGCCCCCGCCAGCACCACCACCGGGCGATCCAGGGTCAGGGCGACGTCGCGCTGCTGCTCGTCGAGCGCGGCCAGGACATCGTGTGTGCTCATCGAGGGATATTGTGCCAATCCCGATCCGCCGCCAGTTCACGCGCGGCCGGTGTGGGGCAGAATGGGCAGGCCACCTGCACGGTGTGCGGAAGAACTGTCGGTGCTCTCGCCTAGGCTGCGTGCAGAATCAACCCGGCGCCACCGGAAGGGAGGAACGGCCACGATGCCAGGTCTCGTCCACCGCGCGCCCGATTGGGACGCCCTGGTCGGCGCGCTGGCGCACCGGTGGCACACCGATCCGCTGCCGCCCTTCGGCGCCGAGACCGTCATCGTCTCCTCCCCCGGCGCCGGGCGCCTCCTGCGCCAAGACCTGGCCCACGCGATCGGTGAGGGGATCTGCGCGGGGGCACGGTTCCTGACCATCGGCGCCTTCCGGCGCGAGCTCGACCCGGTCGCCGGGCCCGACCCGTGGCGCCGCCGCGCTCTCGCCCTGGCGATCCTGGAGGTGCTGCCGGGGCTGCTCGACGACCCGGCGTTCGCGCTGGTCGCCCACCATCTCGGCGAACGCGGCGACCCCGCCCGGCCGGGCCGCTGGGTCGGTTTCGCGCGCCGGTTCGCCGCGACCCTGCTGTCCTATGCCACCGAACAGCCCGACCTGCTCCGGGCCTGGTCCCGGGGGGACGAGACCGGTCCCCACGGCGAGGTGCTGGGCGAGTCGCGCTGGCAGTGCCTGCTGTGGCGCGCCCTCCGGGAGGCGGCACCCACGCCCGACCCGGTGAGCCGCCACGACCTTCTGCTGCCCAGGCTTGGCGGGATGATCCTGCCCGGTCGCCTTCAGGTGGTCGCGCCGCAGCCCCTCCCACCCCTGGACGCCGCCCTGCTGCGCGCCCTGGCGCAGCGGCCCGGGTTGGAGTGCTACGTCGTCGGCGACCAGGACGTGCCGTGGCTGCCGGGGGCCCGCCTCGTTCAGGTGCCGGGCCGCACCCGGCGTCCCAGCCTCGCCGTGCACGTCTCGCACGGCACGCACCGGCAGATCGAGGTGTTGCGGGACGCGCTGTGCGGGGTCTTCCAAGACGACCCGAGCCTGGAGCCCCGGGATGTGGTCATCCAATGCGCCGACCTGCCGCGCTACGCCCCCGGGATCGCGGCGGCCTTCGCCCCGCTGCCCCTCGGCCACGCCCACCCCGGACGCCAGCTGCGGGTCGGGTTGGCCGCGGCCCCGATGCGGCGCGGCAACGACGTGGCGCTGACGCTGTCGGAGCTGTTGCGGCTCCCCGATTCCCGGGCCCGGCTCGACGGCCTACTCGGCCTGGCCGCGCTGCCACCGGTCGCCCGCCGATTCGGTTTCACCGCCGAGTCCCTCGCCCGGATCGGTGAACTGGCGGCATCGGCCGGGGTCCGCTGGGGTATCGATGCGGCCCACCGGGCACGGTTCGGCCTAGAGGTGTCGCAAAACACCTGGCTGGCTGGACTGGACCGGTTGCTGGCCGGGCTGGTGCTACCCGACGACGAGGCGGTGTGGCTCGGCACGCTCACCCCG
>JAUMWV010000036.1:0-10597 GCA_030529455.1 Propionibacteriaceae bacterium
GCACCGACCCGTCCGCGCCTACCATCGCGGTGGACGGGCGCGACGTGACCGCCGAGATCCGCGAGCCGCGGATCAGTCAGGCCGTGAGCCAGGCGGCAACCAACCTGGAGGTGCGGCGCATCCTCACCGACCGCATGCGGGCCGAGATTGAGCTGGCCGGACGCGACATCGTCGTGGAGGGCCGGGACATCACGACCGTGGTGGCCCCGGACGCCGACCTGAGGGTGCTGCTGGTGGCGGACCAGGACACCCGGATGAACCGCAGGTCGGCCGAGCTGGGCGGGACGTTGAGCCAGCGGCAGCTGCACGACCAGATCGTGCGCCGCGACAGCGACGATTCGACGGTGTCCGAGTTTATGCGGGCCGCACCCGGGGTGCATCTGATCGATTCGACCCAGATGAGCTTGGATGAGGTCGTGGCGACGATTTGTGGGATGGTGGAGACCGATGAGTGAAGAAACGCAGCTGAGCAAACCCGTGGTCGCGGTCGTCGGGCGGCCGAATGTCGGCAAATCGACGCTGGTGAACCGCATTCTCGGGCGGCGGGAGGCCGTCGTGCAGGACGTGCCGGGGGTCACGCGCGACCGGGTGAGCTACGACGCCAACTGGAACGGCAGGGAGTTCATTCTCACCGATACCGGTGGCTGGGTTTCGGATGCCCAGGGCATGGCCGCCCAGATCGCCGAGCAGGCCGAGCTGGCGATCGCCATGGCTGACGTGGTGCTGTTCGTGGTGGACGGCACGGTCGGTACCACCGACGAGGACGAGGCGGTGGTGCAGGTGCTGCGGCGCAGCAAGAAGCCGGTCATCCTCGCCGCGAACAAGGTGGACGACCCGCGGCACGAGGCCGAGGCGGCGTCCATGTGGAACCTCGGGTTGGGGGAGCCGCACCCGGTGTCGGCGATGCACGGCCGCGGGTCAGGCGACCTGCTGGACGCGCTGCTGGAGGTGCTGCCGCAGGCGCCGAAGGAACGTTACGAGGAGGAGGTCGGCGGGCCTCGGCGCGTCGCGATCGTCGGCAAGCCGAACGTCGGCAAGTCGAGCCTGCTCAACAAGCTCGCCCAGCAGCAGCGGGCCGTGGTCAGCGACGTCGCGGGCACCACGGTCGATCCGGTGGACGAGCTGGTGGAGGTCGGGGGAGTGGTGTACCGCTTCATCGATACCGCCGGGATCAGGCGCCGGGTCAAGGAGGCCTCCGGCCACGAGTACTACGCCTCGCTGCGCACTCAGACCGCGATCGAACGCGCCCAGGTCTGCATCGCCGTGGTGGACGCCTCGGAGCCGCTGACCGAGCAGGATCTGCGCATCATGAGCAACGTGGAAGAGACCGGACGAGCGCTGGTGATCGCGTTCAACAAGTGGGATCTGACCGACGATGAGCGGAGGCGTTATCTGGAGCGGGAGATCGAACGCAGTCTGGTCGGTTTCCGGTGGGCCCCAACGGTCAACATTTCGGCGCTGACCGGACGCAATGTGGACAAAATGTCGAAGGCCATCGAGACCGCCGCCGGGGGCTGGGAGACCCGGATTTCGACCGGGAAACTCAACGCTTTCCTCGGCCGCATAGCGGCCTCCCACCCGCACCCGGTCCGCGGCGGCAAACAGCCGCGCATCCTGTTCGGCACGCAGGCCCAGAACTGTCCGCCGACCTTTGTGCTGTTCACCTCGGGGGATCTGGACCAGGGTTACGTCCGGTTCATTGAGCGGCGGCTCCGCGAGGAATTCGGATTCGCCGGGTCCCCGGTGCACATAGAGGTGCGGGCGCGGGAGAAGCGCCGGGACAGATAACCGCGCATGGAAGTTGTGATCTACCTCGCGGTCTTCGCGGTCATCGGGCTCAGCATAGGCATCGAAAGACTGCTCCACCGGCGTCGGATGCGCAAGGTGCGAGCACTGGAGCAGGCCTTCCCGGTGTTGGCTGTGAAGGCTCCGTGGCAGCTGGTCCGGTTCGTCGCCGAAGTCGGCGATACCCCAGGTCAGCCCAGTCAGATCAGGTGCATGGTCGCGGAGCGGCAGACCCGTCCCAGGCCGTCTCGAAGGGGGACGCCCACGCGGCGGGACGACGATGGGTCCGGGCTTTTGGACCGGGTGCTGTTCGGGGAGTTCCGCTACAGCATCCGGACCGGCAAGTCGCGGTCCTACTTTGATCTCGGTTTCTTCTATTACCCGCTCCCAGCCTCCTTCCCGCTGACCCGGATTCGTCCGGCCAGGCTGTTTCCCCGCATCGGCGACATCCACACCGAGTGGGAGCAGTTCAACCGCACTGTCGACGTGCAGTCGGAGTCCCGCCAGTTTGCCCTGGCACTGCTCCAGCCGCGGATGCAAGAGCTCCTGTGTTACCAGCTGCGTGACCTGCAACTGACGCTGTTCTCCGGTGGGTTGCTGCTGATCGCGCCCTCCTGGGAAGTCAGCGATTACCCGGTCCTTCGCAGCTTCGCGGCCGAGTTCGAGCGACGCATCGTGTCTTTCCTGTGGGAGGACTTCGGCTAACCACGATTCTATCTGATCTATCTCCGTTGGCCGTCAACCGACCCTTACGCCCCTTAACGTATTCACTAGGAGGGGGACATGGATTCCGGATTGGGTTTCATGGTGGCGGGAGCATTGGTGCTCCTCGCTGTTTCAGGGGGGTTTACGTGGTACGGCCACGTTCATCGACCGGAGGCGATCAACCAGTTCGCCCGAGAGCGAGGTCTGAGCTTCATCTGCGAAGACCGTGGTCTTGGACAGGTCATCGCGGCGTGGACGGGCATCGGCGATGCGTCGGTGCGGGCGGAGAGCTTGCTCGTCATGCCGATCGACGGCGCCGTCGGCGAGGATCTGCTGAACCATTGCTGCGGCGGCGAGCTGGTGTGGGGGTCCGGCGGCCAGGACAGCCGGTGGGTCTTCGTCGTCCGCCCGCTGGCTGCGGCTTTTCCGGCGCTCGACATGTCGCCCCGCCGTCCGGACGCCGTGCCCCAGGCCCGGCTCGAGGAGGCCTACTCGGTGCGCTGCGAGGACGCAGGATTCGTCTCTGACCTGCTCGATTCCCGCATGGTCAGCTACCTTCGCAACCAGGCCGGACAGGCCCAGGTGTCTTTCGTCCCGGGGGCGATCGTGGTGACTGCCCAGGCCAGGTGGACCGGCCCGCTGTTCGAGGAGCTCATCGACTTCGCCGACGGCATCAGCGACCGGATTCGTCCCTGCTTACTCAAGAAGTACCCCCTTCCTCCGGCGATCGGGGTGCGCTCCCGCGGTTTGGCGGTCGCCGACTGGCGGTTGCGCCCAGTTCCGGCTAGAGTTTCCCAGCGGGCCGACTGGCCCGGCGGGCTGTAGCGCAGCTTGGTAGCGCACTTGACTGGGGGTCAAGGGGTCGCAGGTTCAAATCCTGTCAGCCCGACCAAAGGTTTCCGGGACCTTTGAGGTTGAGAAGAGTCGACTGGGTCTCGCAGGCCTACTCCGCGGCCTGGGGTTATAGGCAGAACTGTGTGTACGGTTGTCGGCGTGTCACGGGTGCCGACGGCCTGCCCAGCCTCTCTGGATGCCGATGCCGTCTTCCCAGGAGAATGCGGTGCCGGGTTGGAGGCCGTCGGGTTCGTTGGTGATCGTAGGGACGGTTTTACTGGCTCTTCGGACTTGAGCGTGGGGTAAGGCGCTTGAACCGTTGCCGGAGCCGCCTTCACGTCCCGCTCGGCCCCGGCGAGGCGCCGAAGATTGGGTCAATAAAGGAGGCCACCCGTGAGACTTGCTCATCGAGGGAAGCCTCGCTCACGGATTCGAGGCGCTCTTTGCGCCGCCAAGCCGCCCATTTGGCTTGCCCAACAGCCCCATAACCCTCCAGGTGGGGCCCAACGGGTTCGAGCGGGACACCTCGATAGCGGGCGACGGCTTCAGCTGATCGCCGCAGTTCGGCGGGATCGAAACCTTGCGAACAGAGCTGGACGATGTCGACGTAGTCGCGCCATCGGGTGCTGGTAATACCCCGTTCGAGGATGGTGACGGCTTTCTCCGCGATAGTGGTTTCGGCGGCGTAGCCGAGCAGCGTGAGGGGTTCGCCGAGAATGCGGCCGATGGTTACCATCCGTGGCTCCGGGACGATCGGATCTCCGGTAGAGACGTCCCATGCGGACACTCCACGCCACAGACCGATGGCCGCCCGCACGCGAACCCGGAAGCCCGGATACTCCGCATGTTCGCGGATCTCTTGAACCCTCAGACTGGGCAGGTCGAACTCGACGCCATCATCAGCCGGGACGTTCGAGATATCGGTGACGACGCGCTGGAGATGCTCGGGTGTCACATCCGCACCGATGGCGTTGACGTCGGCGTCCCTGGTCGCCCGGCGCACACCGTAGGCCGCCAGCAGTACACCTCCCTTGAGGACGAAGCCATGGCGGTGTTCGGTGCGGTTAAGGCGGTCGAGGAAGGATTCCACGAGATGGCGGACGAGGTATTCCTGCGTCAAAATCGGACCCCCACTCGTAGCCGCGGCTGAGCGCGCCCGCGCCTGTAGTGCACGGAACACCTCGTCGCCCCGGCTCATGCCAGCGCCTCCAACGCCCGGAGGAGGGGAGCCTTGGCTCGGGGAAGCTGTTCCGCCATCCGTAGCAGGGCGGCGGGCTTCCCGCCGCGGTGAAGCCATTCCCTCAGCGCATCGCGCGCGACCTCGTAGCCCAGCTGTCCGCGCAGGCGAAAAGCGTCGGTGATACAACGTTCGGGGGAGTAGAGACCGATGCGCAGATCGGTGCCGGGGATCGCGATGCTGCCCCGGCCAGTGTCAAAGGTTGCCGCGTCGAACCGGTGCCAGGTGATGGCGGCCTCAGTCGCAGGGGTCCGTGAACCCCGGGGGATCGCGACATCCAGGCGGTCCGGGATCGCGTCGATCAGGTCGTGGTAGGCGAGGGCTGAGGTGAGGCAGATGGTCGCGTCGGGGCGCCGCATGGCCGCCTCGATCAGATCCCAGTCGGCCGCGGGTGCGTCCGCCGCGAGGTAGATGCCACGCGCGACCCGTTCGTAGGCACCCGATCGCGCGGCGCGGTACAGGCCACTGCGAGACATCCCGGCCTCACCGGCGGTCGAAGGGGTCATCGCGGGCATGCCCACCTCCTCAGCTCTGGCATAAATCGTTTACAGATAACTTTATCTGATGACGTTTTGTTTCACGAGAAGGCATCAGCCGTTCCGGATGGACGCCACCTGGGCCCGCCGGGTGCCGTGCTCAGGCCCGGATAGCAGGAGCGGCGCCGAGCAGGCGGGCAGGACGGATCGTCCCTCGTCACAGGGGAGCCCTCCGGCGCGAGTGGCGAAGCTGTCCGGCCTCCCGAATCGGCGTCCAGTAGGTCACGCGGCTAGCGGCTGCCCCGGATTCCCCCCATGCCGTCGGCCGCCCGGGGGTGGACCAAACGCCTCCAGCCCGGCAGCTCCCTAGCCATCACCGGCGTCAAGAACACGATGGACACCGTCGCACCCTGCCGTTCGCCGGGCCGTTGTGTCAGTGCCCACGGTTAGGATGATGCTCACCGGTCCACGACCCGAGGAGGACACCGTGAAGTTCGTAGCCACAGCGGATTGGCAGCTCGGGATGAGCGCTCACTTCCTCCCGGTCGAGGCCCGGTCCAGGTATCAGCAGGCCCGATTCGACGCGGTCGCCCGCATCGGAGAGATCGCGGCCTCGCGCGGTGCCGAGTTCGTCGTCGTCTGCGGCGACGTGTTCGAGTCCAACCAGCTCGGGCGCGCCGTGGTCTCGCGCGCGGCCGAGGCGCTGCGCGGCTTCACGGTGCCCGTCGTCCTGCTGCCCGGCAACCACGACCCCCTGGACGCCGCGAGCATCTACGATTCGGCCCTGTTCGCCGCACGCATGCCCAGCCACGTTCACGTGATCCGGGACGCCACACCGGTCGAGGTCGTTCCCGGCGCCGAGGTGGTGGGCGCCCCCTGGTTCTCCAAACGCCCCACCGCCGACCTGGTCGCCGCCGCGACCGCCCCGCTAGAAGCACCGCCCCCGGGCGTCGTCCGCGTGATCGCCGGCCACGGCGCGCTGCGTTGCCTCAACCCCGACCGCGACAGCCTGGCCACGATCGACGACGCCGGGCTCGCCCGCGTCATCGAGGACGGGCGCGCCCACGTCGCGATCGTCGGCGACCGCCACTCGACCTACCGGGCCCACCCCGCGATCTGGTATCCGGGAACCCCCGAGGTCACCGACCGGCGAGAGGACGACCCCGGCAATGTTCTGCTGGTCGACGCCACCGATAGCGGCGTCTCGGTCGAGAAGATCCGGGTGGGGGAGTGGTCCTTCCAGGTGATCAGGGACGAGCTGAACTGCGCAGGCGACGTCGAGGCCCTCGCCCAGCGGCTGCGTGACCTGCCCGGCAAGGACCGCACCGCCCTGTGGCTCGCCCTGTCCGGGACGCTGAGCACCGCGGCCAAGGCCCAGCTCGACGAAGTCGTCGAAGCCGCCTCCGAGGTGTTCGCCCGCGTCGGCCACTGGGCCCGCCACACCGACCTGGCGGTGCTGCCCGACGGCCACGATTTCGCCAGCCTCGGCCTCGGCGGTTTCGCCGCGGACGCCCTATCCGAGCTGTCCGGGCTCGCCTCCGGCGAGGGCGAGGACGCCGCCACCGCGCAGGACGCCCTCGGCCTCCTCTACCGCCTGGTGGGAGGGGCACGATGAGGCTGCACCGCATCCGCCTGCGCAACTTCCGCGGGGTCCTCGACTCCGAGGTCACGTTCGCCGACGGGGTGACCGTGATCGAGGGCCCGAACGAGGCTGGCAAGTCCTCCATCGCAGAGGCCTTCCGCCTCATCCGCAAGTCCAAGGCGAGTTCCCGGCACCGCGAGATCGTCGCACTCAAGCCCGTCGACCGGGACGCCGGGCCCGAGGCCGAGATCGAACTGTCCACCGGGCCCTACCACCTGACCTACCGCAAGCGCTGGCTGCAGCGTCCCAGCACCGAGCTGACGGTGCACGAGCCCTACCGGCAGAGCCTCACCAGCGACGAGGCCCACGAGCGGTTCGGTGAGATCCTGTCCGAGACCCTCGACGTGGATCTGCTCACGGCCCTCGACGTGGCCCAGGGCACATCGCTGGACCAGCCGCGGCTCGCGAACGTGATCGCGCTGCAGCGCGCGCTGGACGACCCGTCAGCAGAGAACGGCGGCCACGACGCCCTTATGGAACGCATCGAGGCCACCTATAGCCAGTACTTCACCCCGACCGGACGCCCCACCGGGGACTACCGGCGCCTCGCCGAAGACCTGTCCGCGGCGAGGGAGGCGGCCGAGGAGTACCGCAGCCGCAGCACCGCCCTGGACGAGCGAATCCGGGAGCAGGCCGAGGCCAGTGCCCGGCTGGCCGCCACCAGCAGCCAGCTCAGCCAGGCCGAGGCGGAACTTGCGGAACACCGCCGCGTCGCCGCGCGGATCGCGGCGCTCCAGGAGGCGGTGGAGTCCGCGCTCAAAGCCGCCGACGAGGCCAGCCGCGATCTCGGCGAGGCCACCGCGGCGAGGCAGGCGCGCACCGGCCTCGCCGCCGAGGTGCAACAGCGGAGCGCCCAGGCCGGCGGGCTAGCCTCCCGGGCCGAGGTGGCGCAGGCCGAACGCGACCTCGCCGAACGGGCGCTCGCCTGCTCCCGGGAGGCGCTCGAGCAGGCCGAGTCGCACAGAGAGGCCGCACGCTCCGCATCCGAACGGGCCCGGCTGATCCTGGAACGGCACCGGGACCACGCCGAACACGACCGGCTCGCATCCCTCCTCGAACACGCCGAGGAACTCAGCGCACAGCAGCACAGCGCCCGCGCCATCATGGCCGAGAACCGGGTCGACGACGAGACCGCGGACCGCCTGGCCGACCTCGCGACCAGGCTGCGCGTCGCCGAGGACGCCCGCGCGCTCGCCGCGTCCCGCCTGACCGTGCGCCCGCTCGCCGCGGGCGTGCACCTGGACAAGACCCCGCTCGAACCGGGCACCGAGGCCCAGGTGACGGTGCTCGCCGACACCCGCGTCGACGTGCCCGGCGTGGTGGAGGTCCTAGTCCGTCCCGGAGCGACCCCGGCGGAGCTCGACACCCGGGTGAGCGAGGCGAAAGCGGCGCTTGAGGCAGGCCTTCGCGAGGCGGGCGTGGGTTCGGTGCAAGAAGCCCACGACCGGGCGGAGCGTCGTGCACAGGCGGCGAGCACTCTCGAACGAGCCACGGCGGAGCTGAAACGCAGCCTCGCCAAGGATTCCCTCGACCGGCTGCGTGAGCGCCTCGCGGTGCTCACGCAGCGGCTGGCCGGGGCCACACCCGGCGGGGACGAGGCCGATCTGGCCCAGATCGAACGCCTAGCGGACGAGACGGCCGCGACCGTGCGGTGCCGGGAGTCCGAGGTCGAGGCCGCCCGCGCGGACCTGGAGCGCACCCGCACCGCAGCCGAAGCGGCACGCACGGCCTGGGTGCAGACCTCCGCCGAACTCGTGGCGGCGCGCACAGAACAGGCGCGGGCGTCCGCCCGGCTCGCCGAGGCCAGGCAGCGGCACAGCGACGGCCTGCTGGACGAGCGGGTCGCGGCCGCCGAGCGGGAACTGGCCGCCCGCAAGCAGAAGGCCGCCGAGGCGCGCCAGGCCCTGGAGCAGGCCGATCCGGAGACCGCCGGGCTGCTACTGGACAACCACACCCAGCTTGTCGAACGCCTCGGCGCCACCCACGCGGCGCTGCGTTCCGAGGTCGACGGGCTGACCGCCGTGGTCAATCACCAGGCCGCGGAGGGAATCTACGACCAGCTCGCCGAGGCCGAGGCCCAGCTCAGCGCCGCAGGGGAGGCGTGGGAGCGGATCGACCGTTCGGCGAAAGCCGCCCGGTTGCTGCGTGAGACCATGCGGGCCAAGCGTGACGAGGCTCAGCGCAAGTACGTGGCACCGTTCAGGAACCGCATCGAGCGCCTGGGCCGGGTGGTCTTCGGGGCCGGGTTCGGGGTCGAAGTCTCCGACGACCTCGACATCGTGTCGCGGACCCTGGACGGGCGCACCGTGCCCTTCGACTCGCTGTCGGCCGGGGCCAGGGAACAGCTCGCCCTGCTGGGACGCCTCGCCTGCGCCCAGCTGGTGGACCCAGCCGAGGGCGCCCCGCTGATCCTCGACGACACCCTCGGATTCGCCGACCCGGCCCGGCTCACGGCCCTCAACGCCGTGCTCAACGACGTCGGCCAGCACGCCCAGGTCGTGCTGCTGACCTGCCAACCCCAACGCTTCGCCGCACTCGGGCGGGCACACGTGGTCCGCCTGCGTGCCGGGGGCTCCGGGTGAGGCGGCGCCCACCAAAGCTGAGACGCGACGCCTATTCCCCGTGATCCGCCCGGGCGCAGGCGTCCCGGTGAGGTCTCGGGACGCGCGGGTGAGTGGCCTTGGGTTTTCGGATGCCGGGCTGGTCCCGGCACGGGGGGCTTCTTCGGCAGAGGCTTGCGTGCGGGTTCGGGACGCCCCACCCAGCAGCTGCAGCGCGTCCTCGCCGGTGGAGGCCTGCCCCGGATTGGAACAGCATGAGAGTTCCCTCATCAGGGCTGATTCTGCTTCCAAGTGGAATCTCGAGTCTGTTACGAATAGACCATGCCTCGAAAGACGATCGCTTTGACCATCACCGCGCTGACGGCGCTCGCGCTGGCCGGGTGCGGTTCCACCACCGCTGTCCCCGCCGCCCCGGGCACGACTGCTGCACCCACGCAGCAGGCACCCGCTCCGGCGACGTCGTCCGCACCGCGCACCGCGCCCAGCACGGCTGCTCCCACTGGTCCCGCCGCACCCGCAGACTCCCTGACCGCGGCGCTCGCGGCCATCGCCACGGCGGAGAAGGCGGTCGGCGGTATCGCGGTCGGCATTGATGACGAAGACGACGACAAGGCTTGGGAAGTCGACGTCCAGACCGAGAACCGCCGCGTCGAGGTCAAGATCTCGGCCGACGGTACCACCATCGTCAAGCAGGAAGAGGAAGACCACGAGGCCGACGAGTGGGCCGCCGTGTCCGGAGCCAAGATCCGCATCGCCGATGCGATAAAGGCCGCGCTCGCCCACACCCCCGGCCGCTTCGACGACGCCGACCTCGACGACGACAACAAGCGCTGGCACTGGGACGTGTCGGTCTACCCGCAAGGCTCCACCGATTCCACCGACCTCGAGGTCGATCCGGCGAACGGACAGGTGTCCAAACGCTGACCCCACAAGCAGGCTGGGATGCGGAAGCGCCTCCCCTCGGCGGACTTAGTCTCCGTTCCGCACCGCATCCCAGCCCCGGCCCGACCGCGCGGCACCCCCTCGCTGCGGTCGGGCCCTTCTTATGCCCCGGCCCCGTCCCGTGCCGTCCCCAGCCTCCGGCGGGTACGCTGGGCCCGCCATGATCTCGCTCACTGACCCGGTCCGTCCCGAACCCGACGCACTGTACGAACGCTTCATCTCCTGGGCCACCCAGCAAGGGCTATCGCTGTACCCGCACCAGGACGAGTCGGCGATCGAGCTGTTCAGCGGCAACAACCTGATCCTGGCCACCCCGACCGGTTCCGGAAAGTCCCTCGTCGCCCTGGCCGCGCATTTCGCGGCGCTGGCCGACGACCGGGTCAGTTTCTACACCGCCCCCATCAAGGCCCTGGTC
>JAUMWV010000036.1:10607-20037 GCA_030529455.1 Propionibacteriaceae bacterium
TGTGCGAGGTCTTCGGCCCCGACAACGTCGGCATGGTCACCGGCGACGCGTCGGTGAACGCCGATGCGCCGATCATCTGCTGCACCGCGGAGATCCTGGCCAACCTGGCGCTGCGGGAGGGCAGCCAGGCCGACGTCGGCATGGTGATCGCCGACGAGTTCCACTTCTACTCCGAATATGACCGGGGGTGGGCCTGGCAGGTGCCGCTGCTGGAACTGCCCCAGGCCCAGTTCCTGCTGATGTCGGCGACGCTCGGCGACGTGAGTTTCCTCGCCGAGGACCTGACCCGCCGCACCGGGCGTCCCACCAGCGTCATCGCGGACGCCGAACGCCCCGTCCCGCTGGACTTCGAATGGTCCATGACCCCGCTGCAGGACCGCATCGAGCAACTCGTGGCCCAGGACCGGGCCCCGGTCTACATCGTCCACTTCACGCAGGCGGACGCGGCCGACCGGGCGCAGTCGCTGCTGTCGCTCAAACTGATCGGCACCGCCGAGGCCGACGCGCTGAAGCGGGAGATCGCCGGTTTCCGGTTCGGTCCAGGGTTCGGCCAGGTGCTGTCAAAGACGGTGCGGCGCGGCATCGGCATCCACCACGCCGGGATGCTGCCGAAGTACCGCCGCCTGGTCGAACAGCTCGCCCAGGCGGGCCTGCTCAAGGTCATCTGCGGCACCGACACCCTCGGCGTGGGGATCAACGTGCCGATCCGCACGGTGCTGTTCACCGGCCTGACCAAGTACGACGGCTCCAAGGTCCGGCGCCTCCGGTCCCGCGAGTTCCACCAGATCGCCGGGCGCGCGGGGCGCGCCGGGTTCGACTCCCGCGGCTACGTCGTCGTCCAGGCCCCCGAGCACGTGATCGAGAACGAGATCGCACTAGCCAAGGCGGGCGACGACCCGAAGAAACGCCGCAAGGTGCAGCGCAAGAAACCGCCGGAGGGTTTCGTCGGCTGGACCGAAGAGACCTTCCAGCGGATCATCGTCGCCCAGCCCGAGCAGCTGGTGAGCCGCATGCGCGTCACGCACGCCATGATCCTCAACATCGTGCAGCGGCCCGGGGACCCGGTCGCGGCGCTGCGGCGGCTGCTGCAAGACAACCACGAACCGTGGCGCGCCACCCGCGCCCTGTCGCGACGGGCGGCCGCGCTAGCCAGGGGGCTGCTGTCGTCGGGGGTGCTGGTCAAGGTGGGCGGGCGCTGCGAACTGAGCGGCGAGGTGCAAGAAGACTTCGCCCTCAACCAGCCGCTGGCCCCGTTCGCGGTCGCCGCGCTCGACCTGCTCGACCCCGCCTCACCCACCTACTACCTCGACGTGGTCTCGGTCATCGAGGCGGTGCTGGAGGACCCATTCCAGGTGCTGCTCGCCCAGCAGTTCGTGGCCAGGGGAGAGGCGCTCGCCGAGATGAAGGCTGACGGCCTCGACTATGAGGAACGCATGGCCGAGCTGGAGTCCATCTCCTGGCCCAAACCGCTGGCCGAGATCCTGGAACACGCTCTCGGCGCGTTCACCGCGTCCCACCCCTGGGTCGAGGCGGACGCGCTGTCACCGAAGTCCGTGGTCCGCGACATGTGGGAGAAGGCCATGACCTTCACCCAGTTCATCTCGTTCTACAAGCTGCAGCGCAGCGAGGGCACGGTGCTGCGCTACCTGAGCGACGCCTACCGGACGCTGCGCCAGACGGTTCCCGACCAGGCCAAGGACGAGGCCCTCACCGACCTCATCGAATGGCTGGGCGAGACCGTCCGGCAGGTCGACTCCTCCCTGCTGGACGAGTGGGAGGCGCTGACCAGTCCGGGCGCCGCGTCCCAGGCGGCCGCCAGCGCACCGCCGCCCCCGCCGCGTCCGGTCACCGGCAACGAACGCGCCTTCACGGCGATGGTCCGCACCGCCATGTTCCGCCGCGTCGAGCTGGCGGCCCGCGACGACTGGGAGGGTCTCGGCGCTTTCGAGGCGGCCTCGGCGGGCCTGGCAGAGCCCCGGCTGCCGGTCGCGATGGACGCCGAGGCCTGGGATCAGGCGCTGGGGGAGTACTGGCAGGCCTACGACCACATCGGCACCTCGGGGGCGGCCCGAGGCCCGGGACTCTTCCGCGTGGAGCGCCAGCCCAGCCGCTGGATCGTCACCCAAGTCATCGACGATCCCGACGGCAACCACGACTGGCGGATCGTGGCCGAGGTGGACCTCGCGGCGAGCGACGCGGCGGGTGCCGCCGTGGTGCGGGCGCTGGGATTCGGCGAGTTCGGCTGAGCTTTGGGCGAAGATTATTGCGGCTTGTTCCGCTGAGACCGCGAAAAGCCGAAGTCGATGATTGGTAGGCTGTCGGCGCGATGAACCTGATTCTGACCCTGACGATCCTGGCCGCCTCGGTCGTGGCGACCCCGCTGCTGACCAGGCTGCTCGGACGCAACGCGGGGTGGCCGCTCGCGGGCGCCTACCTGGCGGCTTCGGTCACGCTCTGGCCCGCAGCGGCCGAGGCGCTCACGGGGAACCCGCCGGTCTGGTCGCTGCCGTGGGTACCGGCGCTCGGGATCGAGTTCTCGCTGCGTGCCGACGGGCTCGGGATCATCTTCGCCTATATCGCGCTGCTGATCGGCGCCGTCGTCTTCTCCTACTCGACCCGCTACCTGGACAAGGGCCGCCAGCTCGGTTTCTACCTGGTCATGACCATGTTCACCACCTCGATGCTGGGTCTGGTGCTGGCCGGTGACCTGGTGGTGCTGTTCATCGCGTGGGAGCTGACCTCGCTGGCGTCCTTCCTGCTCATCGCGAGCGCCGGGCAGTCCGGTGAAGCGCCGTCCATGAGGACGCTGCTGCTCACCTTCATCGGTGGGATATTCCTGCTGATCGCCGTCGCGCTGACCTGGCAAGCGACCGGGACGACCGTGCTGAGCGAGGTCTTCGCTCACCCGGTGTGGGCCTCCGACCCGGAGTTCACCGCCGGGATCGCCGTGCTGGTCGCCCTGGCCGCGTTCACCAAGTCGGCCCAGTTCCCCTTCCACGTCTGGCTACCGGACGCCATGGCCGCGATCACGCCGGTCAGCGCCTACCTGCACGCGGCCGCCGTGGTGAAGGCGGGCATCTTCTTGTTGCTGCGGTTCAGCCCCGTGTTCAGCGCCACCCCGGCCTGGAACGCGCTGCTGCTCGCCGCGGGCCTGTTCACCACCTGCATCGGTGCCTGGTTCGCGCTGCAACAGACCGACCTCAAGAAGCTGATGGCCTATTCGACGGTCAGCCAGCTCGGGCTCATCGTCGCCACCATCGGGATCGGAACCGGCGCGGCGCTCACCGCGGCGGTGATCCACACCATCGCGCACTCCCTATTCAAGTCCGGGCTGTTCATGCTGGTCGGCGTCATCGACCACTCGACCAACACCAAAGACCTGCGCCGCCTGCCGCCCAAACTCTACCGGCAGCTGCCAGTGACCTTCGCGTTCACCGCGCTGGGCTGCGCGTCCATGGCAGGCATCCCGCCGATGATGGGATTCATCTCCAAAGAGGCGATCTTCGCTTCGCTGCTGGACGCCCCGGGGGCGTCGTGGACCGGGTGGGCCGCGCTGCTGGTCGCGGCGCTGGGTTCGGTGCTCACCTTCAGCTACTGCGTCAAGATCGTGATCGGTGCCTTCATCGACGGCACCGAGGAGGGCCGCGCCGTTGAGCGTCCCGGGTGGGTGCTGCTGGGCAGCGCGGCGCTGCCCATCGCCGTCAGCGTCGTCTTCGCCCTCGTCATCGGGGTGCTGGACGCGCCGGTTGGTGCGGCGGCCACCGCGAGCCTCGGGGCTGCGGTCGATGCCCACCTGACGCTATGGCACGGGCTGACCGTCGAGCTGGGCGCCAGCGCGCTGGTCATCGGGCTGGGCTGCCTCGTGGCGTGGCGCAGGCGTCCGGTCTTCCGCACCATCGAGAACAACCCCTTCCCCTACACCGGGGCCGACGTCATCCACCAGATCAACCGCGGCCTGCGCCGGGTGGGCACCTACCTGAACGAGCTCGTCAACGACTACTCACCGTTCCGGCACGTGCTCGCGATCCTCGGCTGCCTCGGCGTGATCGGGCTTGGTGGGGTCTTCGTCCTGATCGGGGTCGGTCTGCCCGGGCAGACCGCTGGCCTGGACCAGCCGATCGACCTGGTCATCTTGCTGCTGATCTCGGTGGCGGTGATCTCGGTCGTCCGTTCCCGCGCACGGATCGCGGCGACGGTGTCGCTGTCGGCCGTCGGTATCTTGGCCACGGTGCAGATCCTGTCTCTCGGGGCACCCGACGTGGCGCTGACCCAGCTGCTGGTGGAATCGCTCAGCATCATCGTCATCATGCTGGTGCTGCAGCGCCTCCCGCTGGAGTTCCCGAAGCCGTCGCGGCGGCACCGCGGCGTGAGCGTCTTGGTGTCGCTGCTCGTGGGCGCCTCGGTGGCGGGGCTGACGTGGGCGCTCAACGGACGCCGCGACAAGTCCCAAATCGCCCAGTACTACCTGGAGAACACTGAACCCATCGCCGGGGGGTTCAACGTCGTCAACGTGATCCTGGTGGAGTTCCGGGCCCTCGACACCATGGGCGAGCTCGCGGTGCTCGGCATGGCGGGGGTCGCGATCATCGCCCTGCTGTCGTCGGTGCGCCACCGCCACCTCGACCCTGAAGGGGTGGAGGAGCGGCAGGTGCCAGAACCCGTCCTGGCGCTGCGGGAGGACCCCCACAGCACCGCCTTCCGCGCCATCCATGTCCCCTGGCCGAACGCGGTCGGGCTCCAGCTCATGCTGCGGGTGGTGAACCCGGTCCTCATCGTGATCTCGGCCGTGCTGTTCTTCCGCGGGCACAACGAGCCTGGCGGAGGTTTCATCGCGGCGCTGGTGGCGTCGGCCGCCATCGGCCTGACCTACCTGTCGACTTCCAAGGACCGCCAGCTCGGGCCGCCGCGGCTGCCGCTCGGCCTGATCGGCGGCGGCGTCCTGACCGCGGTGTCGACCGGTCTGGCGGGGCTGGCCCTCGTCGGCTCGTTCCTAGAGCCGATCCACGGCCACCTCGCGGGGATACACCTCACGACCTCGATGATCTTCGATGTCGGCGTCTATTGCGCCGTGGTCGGGCTGATCCTCGTCGCCTTCAACGTCCTCGGCGTCTCGAAGGACACCCTTGAGCGGACCCGCGAACGCGTCGACGAGGCCGTCGAGGGCGAGGTCGAGGGGCCCCTCGACACGGTCCGTGGCGAGAAACGGGTCGCGATCCGCAGCGAGTTCATCGCCAACGGGACGGCCCCGCGGGAGGTGGGACGATGATCCTGACGTGCACCATCTTCGTGCTGGTCACCGGCGGCACCTACTTGCTGCTGCAGCGCAGCATGGTCCGTGCCGTGTTCGGGATGGGGTTGCTCAGCCACGCCGCCAACCTGATCCTGCTGTCCACCGGGGTTTCGGCCTGGCGCCGTGAACCGCTGACCAACCTCACCGACGCGGCCTCGGCGGCCGACCCCCTGCCGCAGGCCTTCGTGCTCACCGCCATCGTCATCACGCTGGCGGTCACGATCCTGATGCTCGCGCTGGCGGTCCTCGGCCACAACGACGACATGCGGCGGATGCCCGAGACGGGGGAGACACACGAGGTATGATCGCCAGCCTGCTACCCCTCCTGGTCGCCCTGCCGCTCGCCTCGGCTGGGCTGAGCGTCGTCGCCCGCTTCGCGTGGGTGGAGCGCGCGCTGCTGCTCGCCGTGCCCGCCATCACCATGACCGGCGGCTGCCTGCTGCTGGCCCACCACGCGGGCACGCCCGTCATCGCGCACAACGTCGGCGCCTACATCGGCGGCGTCGCGATCGTGTTCGCCTCCGACACCCTCACCGCGCTGATGCTGGTGGTGACCGGCCTGGTCACGCTGGTCTCGTGCGTCTACCTCATGAGCACCGGAGAGGACCGGTACCGTTTCGTCCCGGCGCTGATCCTCATGCTCATCACCGGCGTCAACGGAGCGATACTCACCGGCGACCTGTTCAACCTGTTCGTCTTCGTCGAGGTCATGCTGCTGCCGTCCTACGCGTTGGTCGCGGTCACCGGGTCGTGGCGCAGGTTGGGCGTGGGACGCATGTTCGTCATCGTGAACCTGGTGACGAGCACGATCCTGGTCATCGGCGTCGGTTTCGTCTACGGCGCGGCGGGCACCGTCAACCTCGCCGCCCTGGCGGGTGTCGCCAGGGACAACCCGTCGGCTGCGCTGGCCGTGGTGATCGTGCTGTTCGCCCTGCTGGTCAAGGGCGGGGTGGTGCCGGTGCACGGCTGGCTGCCGCGCTCCTACCCGGCCACCTCGGCCGGGATCATGGCGCTGTTTTCCGGCATCCACACCAAGGTCGGCCTGTACGCCGCCTACCGGATCTACGCGACGGTCTACGGCCCGGCAGCGTCCTGGTTGCCGGTGCTCGCCGCGGTGGTGATCGCGACGATCGCGGTCGGGGGGGGGGGCCCCCGGGGCGCGCCCCCGCGGCGGGGGGCCCGGGCGGCCCAGAGGGGCGGCCAGATCCTGGTCGGCATCGTCGTGTTCACCCAGCTGTCGCTCGCCGCCGGACTGTTCTACATGGTGCATCACATGGTGACGATGGGTTCCCTGGTCATGGCTTCCGGCGCCATTGAGGCCACCTACGGCACCGGCCGGTTCGACCGGCTCCAGGGTCTGATGAAGCGGGAACCGCTCATCGCCACCGTGATGGCGCTCGGTTTCGCGTCCCTGGTCGGCCTGCCCCCGACCTCGGGGCTGTGGGGCAAGGTCGGCCTGCTGGGCGGGGCGGCTGAGGCGAGCCAACCGCTGTCGGTCTGGCTGCTCGCCGTCATCGGGCTGGCTTCGGTGGTCTCGCTGATGGCCCTGCAGCGGGTGTGGGTGCACGTGTTCTGGGGACCGCCGATGAAACACTTCCTTCCCGACGACCCGGTGACCTCCCGGGGCGAACGCACCGAGATCGATGAGGCCGTCAGGGTCCGGGCGCGTCACTCCTGGCCCGCGGTGGTGCTGATCGGGGTGTCGGTTGCGCTGTTCGTCGCGGCGGGCGCCGTGTGGCCCTATTTCGAGCGGGCCGCGGCCGGGCTGATTGACGTCTCCGGCTATGTGAAGGCGGTGCTCGGCGGATGAGAATCTTCCGGTTCATCTACTACCTGGGCTACCTGTTCGTCCACATCGTGCTCGGCAGCCTGGCGGTGGTGCGTTCGGCCCTGACCCGCGGCGGCGCGGGCAAACCGTGCATCGTGGAGCTGCCGCTGCGCTGCGTCACCGACCTGGAGGTCTCACTGCTGGCGTCCTCCATCACGATCACGCCGGGGACGCTGGTCGTCGGCGTGGCCGCCGCCCACCAGGACGCGCCACCCACGCTGTTCGTGCATAGCCTGTACGACAACGACCGGGAACGGGTCGTCGCCGGGTTGCGCGAGCTGGAGAGCGCGGTGCTGAACGCGACCCGGAAGGGGGGAGTGTCATGATCGCCGGAGCCTGGATCGCGACCTGCGTCCTCATGCTGGCGGTCCTGCTGGGCCTGATCCGCGTCGTGACCGCGCCGGACGCCGCCAGCCGGGCCGTCGTGGGCGACCTGGTCTTCTTCAGTTGCGTCGGCATCCTCATCATCCAGGGCATGCTGCACGATTCCGCCGTCGCCGTAGACGCCGCGCTCATCGCCTCGATCCTGGGCATCCTCGCGACGATAGCCCTGTCCCGCATCCTGACGAGAGGACGACGCTGATGGATGTCCTGATTGGCGCTCTCGTCACGGCATGCGTGGTGATCGGTTCGCTGTTCGTGCTGGCCGTGGCCGTGGCCTTCTTCAAGGAGCGGGACGCGATATCGCGGATCAACGCGCTCGGCCCGGCCACCGCGCTCGGGCTCCCGCTCATCGTGACCGGGGCCTACATCGAGTGGACCTGGCAGTACGGTTTCAGCGGATGGCTGACCTTCAAGTCTCTCGCCACGATCTGCGCGCTGGTGTTGGTCTCCTCGGTCGCCTCAAACGTACTCGCCCGGGCCGCCTACGCCTCGGGCACCCCGCTCGACCCGCGTACCGCGCCCAACGACCTGGCCGAGGAACCCCAAGGCAGCTAGCCCGCCCGTGGCCTCGCCGCGGGGCCCCTTGGCCCCCATCATCCGTGGCCACCCCAACCCACAGGAGCGCACATGACCTATCGCCCCGAAACCCTCGCGGTCCACGCCGGGCAGGAGCAGGCCGACCCGGCCACCAATGCCCGCGCGGTGCCGATCTACCAGACCACCTCGTACGTCTTCGACGACACCGAGCACGCTGCCGACCTGTTTGCGCTGCGGACACCGGGCAACATCTACACCCGGATCATGAACCCGACGCAGCACGCCTTCGAAACGCGGATCAGCGCCCTCGAAGGCGGCGTGGGCGCCCTCGCCACCGCCTCTGGCGCGTCCGCGGTCACCTACGCGGTGCTGAACCTGACCTATGCCGGCGACAACATCGTGGCACTCTCGACGCTCTACGGCGGGACCTACGCGCTGTTCGCCCACACGCTGCCCCAGTTCGGCATCGAGGTGCGCTTCGTCGACCCTGACCGGCCACAAGACCTGGCCGGGCTCGTGGACGAGCGCACCAAGGCGGTGTTCGGCGAGACGCTTGGCAACCCGAGCCTCAACGTCATCGACCTGGACGCCTGGGCGGCGGCTGCCCACGGCCTCGGCCTGCCGTTCATCGTCGACAACACCGCCGCGCCGATGCTGACCCGGCCCTTCGACCACGGGGCCGACGTGGTGGTCTACTCGGCGACCAAGTACCTGGGCGGGCACGGCACCAGCCTGGGCGGTGTGATCGTCGACGGGGGAGGCTTCGACTGGGCCGGGCACGCCGACCGGTTCCCCGGCCTGGCCAGCCCCGATCAGGCCTACCACGGCGTGGTGTGGACCGAGGCCGCCGGGGCCGCGGCCTATATCGTCCGGGCCCGGACCGTGCTGTTGCGCAACACCGGCGCGGCCGTATCGCCGTTCAACGCCTGGCTGTTCCTCCAGGGCATGGAGACGCTGCACCTGCGCATGGAACGGCACTGCGCCAACGCGCTGGCCGTGGCTCACTGGCTCAACGCCCACGAGGCCGTGGCCTGGGTGAACTACCCGGGCCTGCCGGATAGCCGTTACAAGGAGGTCGCCGACCGGGTGTTCGACGGCGGCTACGGCGGGCTGGTGTCCTTCGGGCTCAAGGCTGGCCGGGCCGGGGGCAGCCGGTTCGTCGACTCGCTCAGGCTGTTCAGCCACCTCGCCAACATCGGGGACGCCAAATCCCTGGCCATCCACAACGCCACCACGACCCACAGCCAGCTGACCGAGGAGGAGCTGGCCGACGCCGGTGTCGCCCCCGAGATGGTGCGCCTGTCCATCGGCATCGAGCACATCGACGACATCCTGGCCGACCTGGACCAGGCGCTGCGCAACGCGGGGGAGACCCCCCAGCAGGTGCCGTC
>JAUMWV010000036.1:20047-22925 GCA_030529455.1 Propionibacteriaceae bacterium
GTGACCGAGGCCGGTTCGGCCGGGCTGGTGGAGACCCGTATCGTTGAGGCCTTCACCGCGGACGAACCGCTGCTGCTCGCCAGCGGCGAACTCCTCGGGCCGGTGCAGGTGGCCTACGAGACCTACGGCACCCTCAACCCGCAGCGCTCGAACGCGGTGTTCGTGTGCCACGCGCTGACCGGGGACGCCCACGCCGCCGGGTGGCACGAGGGGGCGGCCAAGCCGGGCTGGTGGGATAACCTCATCGGGCCGGGGCGCCCCCTCGACACCGACCGCTGGTTCGTGGTGTGCGCCAACCTGCTGGGCGGGTGCCGGGGCACCACCGGGCCGTCCAGCATCGACCCGGCCACCGGGCGGCCCTATGGCCTGCGGTTCCCGCTGCTGGCCATGAGCGATTTCGTGTCCGTGCACCGGCGGCTCGGCAGCCTGCTCGGGATCTCCCGGTGGGCGTGCGTCATCGGTGGGTCGCTTGGCGGCATGCAGGTGCTGGAGTGGACGCTCAGCCACCCGGACGAGGTCGCGCACGCCGTCATCATCGCCTCGTCCAGCCGCCTCACCGCGCAGAACATCGCGTTCTCTGCGGTCGGGCGGCAGTCGATCATGCGCGACCCGGGTTTCGCCGACGGTGACTTCGCGCTGGCCGGGACCAGCCCCGACGCGGGCCTCGCGGTCGCCCGCATGATGGCCCACATCACTTACCTGTCGGAGAGTGCCTTCTCAGAGAAGTTCGGGCGCCAGCCGCAGAACGACGAGATCAACCACGGCTTCGGCGTCGATTTCGCGGTCGAGAGCTACCTCGATCACCAGGGGGAGTCTTTCCTGCACCGGTTCGACGCGCTGAGCTATCTCTACCTGACGCGGGTGATGGACTATTTCGACCCGTTCGCCAGCCCCGAGGCGACCGCGGGGATCGCCGCGCGGCGTCCGGTCTGCCTGGTCGTGAGCTTCGACACCGACTGGCGGTTCTCGACAGACCATTCCCGCCGGATCGTGCGCCACCTGGAGCAGGCCGGGGTGCCGGTGAGTTTCCGGGAGATCTCCTCGGTGTGGGGGCACGACTCCTTCCTGCTGGCGATCCCGGACTATCACGCCACGCTGCGCGCCTTCTTCGAGCGCGCCGCCGAAGACCTGGGGGTCCTCCGATGAGGCTGCGCGCCGACCTGGCCCTGCTGGCCAGCCTGATCCCGCCGGGCAGCCGCGTCCTCGACCTGGGCTGCGGGGATGGGGCGCTGCTGTCTCACCTCATGGCGAAGCGGGGATGCAGCGGAACCGGGGTGGAGCGCGACCCGGGTTCGGTGCTGGCGGCCATCCGGGCCGGGGTGCCGGTCATCGAACTGGACCTCGATTCGCAGCTGGACGAGTTCGCCGACCGCTCCTACGACGTGGTGATCCTGTCCCGGACACTGCAGGTGGTGCGCAAACCGGGCGACCTGCTGCCGCAGCTGGCCAGGATCGGTGACCTGGCGATGGTCTCCATGCCGAACTTCGGCTACTGGCGCAACCGGCTGCGGCTGCTGCGCGGCCGGATGCCCATGTCGCGGGACCTGCCCTATGCCTGGCACGACACCCCGAACCTGCACTTTTCGACCCTGGCCGACCTGGAGCCGCTGTTCGCCCAGGCGGGGCTGCTGGTGGAGCGGCGGCTCCCGTTGACCGAGCGGGGCCGTCCGCGCTCCCTCGGCCGGGTGCGGCCGAACCTGCTGGCCGCCTCGGCCCTCTACGTGCTGCGGTCGGACCGCTGACCGGCCAGCGCCGAGCGCACCCGCACGGCGGACCTCCCGAGGCCTAGGTCGGCGCTCAGCTCGTCGAGGCGGCCGGTGTCCATCATCGCCGGGTCCCATCCGGGCACCTCGCCGAGGTCAAGGTCCGGCACCGCGGTGACGACGCGCCGGGCCGGGGCCAGGTAGTCGCGTCCGGCCAGCAGCTTCGCCCGGACCCCGGCCGCCATGCCCGAGGCCGGGTCCGTTGCGGCGGCGAGGATGCCGTCCAGCCCGCCATGGGCCCGGATCAGCGCCGCGGCGGTCTTGTCGCCGATGCCCCTGACCCCGGGGAGCCCGTCGCTCGGGTCGCCGCGCAGCACCGCGAAGTCGACATAGCGGCACGCCGGGATGCCGTAGGCGTTCTCGACCCACTCTGGCGTGACCAGGTCGTGGCGGGCGACCCCTCGTCCGACGTAGACGACGCTGACCCTCCCGGTGACCAGCTGGAACAAGTCCCGGTCCCCGGTCGCCACGTACACCTCGCCGGGGAAGGACGCGGCGAGGCTGGCGAGCACGTCGTCTGCCTCGTAGCCCGGCGCGCCGATCACCGGCACGCCGAGGGCCGCGAGCACCTCGCGGATCATGTGGACCTGGGCGGAGAGCTCCTCTGGGGAGTCCTCGGCCGTGGCGTCCGGTCCGGCGAGCCGGTGCCTCTTGTAGCTGGGGATCAGCTCCACCCGCCACTGCGGACGCCAATCCTCGTCCCAGGCGCACACCAGGTGGGTCGGCGAGTAGTCGCCCACCAGGCGCGTGATGAAGTCGAGCAGGCCGCGCACCGCGTTGACCGCTCGCCCGTCGGGAGCCCTCATGGAGGAAGGGAGCCCGAAAAAGGCCCGGTAGTACAACGATGCGGTATCAATTGTCAGCAAGCGGGCGCGATTCACCAACAAATTGTGACACGCTGACCACATGGAAGCGATCGATCAAGAAATTCTTGCTCTGCTTAGCACCAATGGGCGGATGTCGTTCACCGACATCGGGAAGCTGACCGGCCTGTCCACCTCGGCCGCGCAGCAGCGGGTGCGACGCCTGGAGCAGCGCGGTTTCATCGACGGTTACCATGCCAACATCAACCCCGAGGCCGTCAACCGGTCGCTGACGGCGTTCATTTCGGTGCG
>JAUMWV010000037.1 GCA_030529455.1 Propionibacteriaceae bacterium
TGCACGAACACCCTTCTTTGGCGGCGCTTCGCTAGAGTTCCCCCTCATCCACGTCTGCTCCGACACTGGCCTCGATGTGGTCGCTGAGCTGACGAACCGTTGGGCAGCTGAAGATCTCCCGGATGGAGACCTCCACCGACATCTCCCGGCGGATCGAGTTAGCGAGGTGAACCGCGGCCAGGGAGTCGCCACCCAGCCGGAAGAAGTCGTCGTCGATGCCGAGATCCTCCAGCTCCAGGAGCGTCGACCACATCGCGATGAGCCGCTCGTCCCGGCTGGTCCGCGGACCAGCCGCTGCGGGACGCTCCTCTTGGACATCTGCGTCGAGGCTCTGCCGATCGATCTTGCCGTTCCAGGTGCGCGGCAGCTCGGCGAGCGTCACGAGCCGCCGGGGCCGCATGTACTCCGGGAGCGACGCCGCCAGGTGTTCACTCACCCGAGCCGCGGCGAGATCATCCTCCGTGACCAGGTACAGGCTGAGCCCCCGGGCAGTGGTGGCGACACAGTCCCGCACCCCCGCCACCGCCCGCGCAACGGATTCGATCTCGCCCAGTTCGATCCGGTACCCGTTGACCTTGACCTGACCGTCCCGCCGCCCAAGGAAGATGATGTTCCCGTCCCGCCCATACATCGCCTGGTCACCGGTCCGGTAGAGCCGCTCGCCGGTCCTGGGATGCTGGATGAACGACTTGTCGGTCTTGTCCGGGTCGTTCCAGTACCCCAGCGCCAGCCCACGCCCGGCGATGTACAGGTCTCCGGGCACGAGGTCGGGGCGGTGCTCCAGAGCCGCGTCCAAGACATACATTCTCTGGTTCGTCAGCGGCTTGCCGTAGGGAATGCTCCCACGGGTGGCGTCGGCGGGATGGATCTCGTACCAGTTAGACCAGATCGATGCCTCGGTCGCGCCGCCCAGCCCGTAGGCCTGGCAGTCCCGGAAGGTCTCCGCGATACGCAGCGCCACGTCGACCGGAATCCAGTCACCGCTCAACAGCGTGGCCCGGATCGTCTCGTCCACGAGCCCCCGATCCGCCAGGTGGCTGACATACATCGAGAAGAGAGACGGAACCGAGTTCCACACGGTGACCTGGTGGGCGCACACGAGCTCCCACCAGTGCGCCGGGTCCCGCTGCCCTTCCGGGGATGGCAGAACGATAGCCCCGCCGCCTGCGAACATCCCGAAGATGTCGTAGACCGACAGATCGAAGTTCAGCTGGGACAGTGCCAGAACCCGGTCGCTGGGCCCAACCGCGAGCCTAGAGTTGACGTCCAGCACCGTATTGACCGCGGCCCGGTGCGTGATCGCGACCCCCTTGGGCGTTCCAGTGGTGCCCGAGGTGTAGATGATGTAGGCCAGCCCATCCGCCTCGCACCCCCCGCTGCCGCCAGGTTCCAGGCTGAAGCCGGGTTTCGTGGCCGGGGCGCGTTCGGCGTCCAGCGGTGCCCCTGCCTCGGCACACCCAGGTGCCACCCCAGCACCGGCATCGGCGCCAGCCAGGTCCGCGACCGTGATGATGGCGCGCCCTTGCCCGATCTCTCCGGTCACCTGGTCAGCGCTATCGGTCACGACGATGCGGGCTCCCGCGTCCGTGAGAATCCTGCCGTTGCGGGCGGGCGGGTGGGAGACGCTCAGCGGAAGATACGCACACCCCGCCTTGAGGACGCCCAAAACCGCGCTGATCTGGTGGGCCGACTTCGGCATGAGGACCGCCACGAGCGAACCGGCTTCGGGTACCTCCGCGGCGATGAGCCGCGCCCACCGGCCAGACTCCTCATCCAGCTCGGCGTAGGACAGCGCCCTCCCGGGATCGATGACCGCGACGCGGTCACCGTGGGTCCGGCAGCTCTCGGCGAACAGGCCGAGCAGCGTCGTGTCCTCGCTCCAGCCGCCCGGGACGGACTCGTCCCGGCTGCCGGTGTCGTTGAGCTCAGCGATCTCGTCGGCGTTGAACTCTGGGCACACCGTCACCGTCTCCTCCGCCCAGCTGGACGAGGTCGTGGCCAGGGTCTCCACTGCCTGGGTTAGCGAGCTGAACATCTCGGCCACCATCCGCTCGGGGAAGATCGCTTCGATGGCATCCAGGTTGAGCACAAGTCCCCCACGGTCCTCGTAGACCTGGAGGTCCATCCACACCTGAGGGGTCTGGGACAACCCGTAGTCGATGACACCCAGATAGGGGCTTCCTGACTCGGCATGCTCAATCACACCCAAACCGCAGGTGAAGACGACAGGCATGGTGATCTGCGACTTGCGCTGCCGGTTGAGCATCCGCTCCACCGTGACCCCAGAGACGTGACTGTGGGCGAGGTTGCGCCACATCCGCTGTTGCAGGGCGCGGGCACGCTCACGGAAGGAGCTGCCGCAGTGGGCATCCACGCTCAGGATGGACAGGCTGGTGAAATCACCGACGATGGAGTCGACCTCTGGGGCGAACCGGATACGGTCGAACTGGGTCAGGTTGATGCTGAACCCGGGGGCCTCGCTGTAGCGGGCCAGCACCTCGGCGTATACCTCAGCCAAGAATGCCGCCTCGGTCAGCCCCTCCTGCCGGACTCGTTCCTTGGCGGCCTGCCACACAGGGGGCTCGACGACAGCCCGGTACCTGACGAACTCCGAGGATTCGGCGCCGTCCAGCGGCGAGACCGGCAGCTGGGGCGCGGGATGAATCTGTTCCAAAGACTCCTCCCAGTACTCCAGGTCCCGGCGATAGGTCTCGCTGCTCCGCAACCGGATCGCGGCCTCGACGTAGTCCTTGAAGGAATAGGCGGGTTCCGCCTCTCGGGGAGGTTGGGCGCCGCTGTCATACAGCTGCTTCCACTCCCGGAAGACGTGGAACATGCCCCAGCCGTCGACGAAGATGTTGTCGAAGCTCAAGAAGAGCCGTCCGGTCCCGTCAGCGAGGCTCGCGTACCGCACGTCGAAACACGGCCAGTGTCGCGGGTCGAACCGCTGGTGAGACATACTCCGCCTGACTTCGGCGAGGAGCTCGTCACCCCCCGGCTCCTCCCCCGCGAGGTGGGCGATCTCGTAGCGCGGCACCTCGGGCAGGAACCGCTGGGAGAGGGCGTCATCGCAGACGACCGCACGGAGCATGGGGTGGCGCATGATGACGGCGTTGAAGGACTCCTCCAGCCGCGCCGGGTCTAGCGGCGGGGTGGCCATCTCGAAGTAGCAGTGGCTCGACACGTCGCCAAGTTCCACCGCTCCAGACCTGCCGATCAGGTAGGACTGTTGCACCTCGGTGAGGGGGAAAGGCTCGTGCTGGTCCTCGCCGTGCACCATCGGGGGCAGGTCGTCCTTGCGCCGGGCCTCGGCCACGAACCCGTCGATCCGGGCGGCCATATCGGCGAGCACCGGGGAGTCGAAGACCGCGTCCAGGCCGAAATCGACCTCGAAACATTCCTCAATCTCGCGCCTCAGCCTGGTCGCTATCAGCGAATCGCCGCCCAGCCGGAAGTAGTCGCTGTCGACCTTCGCGTCCGCGCCCAGCAGCGCGTTCCAGATCCCGATGAGCCGCTGCTCAGTGCCGGTGACCGCACCCGCCCGGGGATTCGGTTCCTCCCCCGGGGTTTCCGGCGGCACGAGCCCGGCAAGGGCCTTCCGGTCCACTTTGCCGTTGGCGGTTAGGGGGAAGCCAGCGACCCGGACGATCCGCTTCGGCAACATGTACTCGGGGAGCCTCTCCGACAGCGTCTTGATGGCCTCGTCATAGTCCGGCCCCGGAAGCTGCTGGGCCTCATCCCCACCGGTCTTGGTGGCGACGCAGAGCACGAGGGAGCTGGTCAGGTCCGCACGCGAGACCAGGGTGTAACCCGCACGTTCCAGCGCCTGCCGCCAGGCCTGCGCCGTGAGCAGCATCTCCCCGGTGTCCCGGCGAGCGTCCCGGTAGGCGGCCCTGAGGAAGGCCGCGCTCACCTCGGCCAGCGGCGAGGTGGCGGTCGGCTCGACGAATATCAGGAGACCCTGCGGTGCAAGCAGCCGGTGGATCTCGCGGAGGGTCGCGTCGATGTCGGCTGACTGGTGGAGTGTCTGGTTGCAGATGACCAGGTCGACCCGGTCATCTGGGTGGGCGCTCCCCGGTGCGGCGGCTGCCCCTGCTGCTGGGTTGAGCAGCATCCGCCCGAAGCGGCCGGGTGCCGATTCCTCGAACCGGTCGAGGTAGTAGTGCGAATAATCCGCCACGATGTAGGCGCTGGCACCGGTCAGGCGACGGTATTCCCCGGACTCGCTGGGGCGCCTGGCACCGAGTTCGAGCACCCGTGGCTCACGACCTGAGGCCCGTCCGAACTCACCGAGGAGGTCCCCTATCGCAGCATGCGCCAGGCGTCCCAGGGGCCGACTGGCCAGGAACTCTTCGACGGGCACGAAGTCTGGAGACTGGACGAACTCGGCCACCGGCACCGGCCGGTCACACTCGACGAAAGCCCTACCGAACGGGCCCACGAAATGGTCGAGTTCGCTCCTCTCGGCCTTTGTCGGGGGCAGTTTCTCTTCCTCGTCCTGGCCACGGAGCCACCTCCCCCAGTTCTGCACGAGGACGCTCAGCGCCCCGCCGGTGGTGGCCGCCGCGGGGCGGGCCGCAAGCTCCCGGGTCCAGCGGCTCATGACCTCAAGGGCATAGCCGCATTGCACGGATTCATCCCGCGCGATCGCCGCACGTGTTTCCTCGTCCCCAAGCCTGGGGGCCAGGAGAGCGGCAGCGTCGAGTCTCGGGACTCCGGTCCCAGCCTCGGCAGCGGCGGGCTCCTGGTCGAGCTGGACGAATGCCACCAGGGACTTCGAGGCCTGGTTCTGCCAGGCGATGCACACGGCCCGGTTGACCGCGGGCAAGGACTCGCAGGCCGCCTCGATCTCACCCAGCTCGATGCGGTGCCCGCGCACCTTGACCTGGTTGTCGGACCTTCCGAGGAACTCGATGGTGTCGTCGTGCCAGAACCGCCCCAGGTCGCCGGTCCGGTACCAGCGGCTGCCCTCGTCAGCGACGAATTTCTCGCCCGTCAGCCGCGGATCGTCGACGTAGCGCTCCGCGACCCCGAGCCCGCCGATCCATAGCTCTCCGGCAACATAGTCCGGGCAGTCCCGTCCGGTGGCGTCGACTACGCGATATGCCTGACGTTCGAGCGCACGGCCGTACGGGATCGAAACCCAGTCCTCGGGAACCTCCCCGACATCGAGGGCGTTCGACCAGATGGCGGCCTCGGTCGCTCCTCCCATGGCGAGCACGTGGCACCCGGGCACCAGGTTCCGCAGCCGTGCGGGCAGGCTCACGTCGATCCAGTCACCGGACAACAGGACGTGACGGAGGCTGGCCAGCGGGCGCGGGTCCTCCCCGGCGCAGGCCAGCAGCATCTCGAAGAGGGTGGGCACCGAGTTCCAGACGGTGATCCCCCGCGACTCTACGGCGTCCAGCCAGACGGCGGCGTCGCGTCGGGCCTCCTCTGCGATGGTGACCAGTTCGCCTCCCGCGGCAAGGACCCCGAAGGCGTCGTAAACGGAAAGGTCGAAGTCGAAGGAGGATACGCCGAGCACCACGTCCTGGGGGCCGAGGCCGATCCGCTCGTTCACCGCCGCGATCGTGTTCCAGGCGGCCCCGTGGCTGATCTCGACCCCCTTCGGTGTGCCCGTGGTCCCCGAGGTGTAGATGACATAGGCCGAATCCCCGGAGCACACTCCGGGTAGTTCCGCGTCCTGCCCGGTGTGCCGGGCCTCCTCGAAGGCCACGACCGCGACCCCGGCGTCCGCCCAGTGCCGAGGTGAATGCCCCGAGGTCAGAAGGAATCGGATTCTGGGGGAGGCCAGAATGGCCAAGACCCGATCCTGCGGCTGCTGTGGGCTGATCGGAACGTAGGCCATGCCCGCGATCATCACCCCGAGCGCCGCCACGATCTGTTCTGGCCCCCTCGGCAGCATCACGGCGGCCAGCTGACCCTTGCTCGCACCGGCTAGGACCAGAGCCCGGGCGACCGCCTGGGCCTGGCCGGCCACCTCACGGTAGGTCATCGTGCGGCCATCACAGGTACTCAGGGCTGGAGAATCCGGGAACTCCCTGGCCGCGGCGAGGACACCATCGACCAGCGTGGTGGCGGGCAGCCGCCATTCGGACACTGCTGCGCGTTCCTGCCGACGCCGACTCACTCCCCGGCTCTCTACCGGGCCAGCGTGCGCCAGGCTGGACGCCACGGCCTGTTCGATCTCCCGGACGAGGCAGTCGAACATCTCGTCTAGGAGCCCCTCGGGGAAGATTTCCTCGACGGCATCCCAGATGATGATGAAGCCATCGATGGTGTTGAAAACCTGCAGGTCCACCCAGACCTGGGGCGTCTGCGAAATCATGTAGCCGATCTCGCCGAAGGCCTCGACGAATTCTTCGTCGACCAGTGGATTACCAAGGTTGCAGGAAAAGACCACCGGGGCGAGGACCTGTTCGCCGCGCTGCGTGCGCAAGTCGCGTAACACCCTGACCGCGGAATACTGTGAATGCGAGACATCTTCATAGAACGCGTCCTGGATGGCGCGCAGGTCCTCGGCGAAGCTGCGCCGGTGCGTCTGGTCGATCTCGGTGAGGGTCAGGGTGGTGAAGTCCGCCACGACGTTCTCGATCGCCGGATCGGAGTCCCGGTTGAACAGGGGGACGCTCATCAGGAACCGTTGGTTGTCGCTCCACTGGCCGATCGTGCGCGCGTAGGCGGTCAGCAACACCATCGCCGGGGTCGTGCCGTGCTCCTCGCAGGCAGCACGCAACGCCTGCCAGGTCTCCTGCCCAAAGGTATGCGCGCGCCGGGCGAAGCGGGGGTCCTTCACCTTCTCGGCGCCCTGCCGCAGGGGCAGCTGGGGGCCGCCCGCCAAACCGTCCAGCCGGGATCGCCAGTACTCCCGGTCGCGTTCGGCCTCCGCACGGTCCGCGCGGGCCTTCCCCTCCAGGTAGGTTGCGAAACTCCAGCCGGGGTCAACCCGGGGAGGCTCTCCCGTCAGATAGTGGTGGGCCAGGTCGCGCAGGATGATCTGGAAACTCTGCACGTCACAGACGAGCAGGTCGATGTCGAAGTGCAGCCGCGCCCGGTCGGGCCCCAACAGGCTCACCTGGAGGCAGCACACCTGGCCTGCGCCAATGTCCAGCAGCCGGTGGGAGGTCGCCTCGCGCAGTCCGGCCAGCGCCGCCCGCCGCTCTGCTTCACCCAGCCCGGTCAGGTCGTGGACCGCCACGGCGGCGTCCTTCGGCTCGGGAAGCACATACTGTTGGCCATCGCTGGTGTAGCAGGCCCTCAACATTGGGTGCGCCCGCAGGATCGCACCCCAGCTGTCCTCCAACCGAGCCAGGTCCAGCGGTCCAGTCTCGACCTCGACGTAACCGTGGCAGCCCACGCCGCCCAGGTAGTGTTCCCGGCCCCGCCCGACCCAGTAGGCGTACTGGACATCGGTCAGGTCGAAGGGTTCCGCATCACGGGTCGCACCGGGGACGACACCCCCGTCCGGCAGCGCTTTCCCGGCCGCATCCCCGGAGGTCTTCGCGTCCGCGGCGGGTTCGGCGGGAGCCGCGTCGGAGAGCATCTCCGCCCAGGCCTCGACCGTCGGGTGGCGCATGAACGAACCGAAAGAGACCCGGTAACCCTGTTTGATCCACCCGGCGAGAAGCCTCATGGTCGGCAACGACTCCAACCCCAGCTTGAGGAGGTTGTCCGTCGCCGATAGCTCATTCTCCTCGCCGAGCAGAGCAGAGAGCGCACTCAGGAGCTGGTCCCGGATCTCGTCTTTGGTGAGCACGTACTGTCCTTCCTCAATCTGTTCGGCCGGTGAGCCGCGCCGAGAGCATCGCGCGAAGCGCTTTCTTGTCAGCTTTCCCGATATTGGTGAGTGGGATCGCATCGACCACGACCACCTGGTCCGGCACCTTGTAACGGGCGATCCCCTGCTCGACGAAGTTCTGCAGGATCGCCCGGCGGTCGAGGGCGGCGCCAGTGACGATGGCGGCCACCGTCCGCTCCCCCAGTTCGGCATCCGGCATACCGAACACCGCGGCGTCCTGCACCCCGTCGAGCTTCCTCAGGAGTTGCTCGATCTCCTGGGGGGACACGTTCTCCCCCAGCCTGTTGATCTGCTCCACCACCCGGCCGCAGACGACGAGATTGCCCTCGTCGTCGAGGTAGCCACGATCCCCGGTCCTGAAGAACCCGTCCCCGGTGAAATAGCTTTCCCGGGCCCGCTCCCCCCGGTATCCGAGGAACGTGTAGGGCCCTTTCTCGATGATCTCTCCGGCGACGCCCGGCGGGAGGTCCCGCCCCTGCGGATCGACGATGCGCAAGACGTCTCCGGGCGAGATCGGTTTGCCCTGGGTCCGCAGGGCCACCGCTGGCGGGTCATCCAGCGCGGTGAACGTGGTGATCCCTTCGCCCAGCCCATACCCCTGCTGGATCATCGCCCCGGTCCTGGCCATCAGCGACTCGCCGAGCCCCTCGTCGAGCTTGGCGGCACCGATGAGGATCTGGCGAAGGGAGGACAGGTCGGCGGGATACCACTCCAGCGCCTCGTTCCACACCTCGGCGATCGCCGGGACGATGGCAGTCACGGTCACCTGGTTGGTCTCCACGGCGGTGAACGCCTCATCAAAAGCGGCACTCTGACACATGACGACCGTCCCGCCCCGCAGCAGCGTCCCGATGACGCCGGGATTGGCCAGCGGAAAATCGTGGGAGGTGGACAGCACCGCCAGGTACACGCTGTCTGGGCCGATGCCGCACCGCTGCGCGGCGGCCTTCGCGTTATAGGCGTATGCCTCGTGCACCCGCGGAATGATCTTGGGTTCGCTTGTGGTCCCGCCGGACAGCAGGTTCAGCGCCACATCGCGATAATGCGGCGGGACGCTCCCCGGACCGGCGGAACCGTGGTCACGGGCCTCCCGAGGGTCGGGGAGTCGGTAACACGGGACGGTTCCGGCACGCTCGGGACCGGAGTCGGCGTAGATCCAGCGGACGCCCAGCCCCACGAGGTCTAGGCCCTCCACCATCTCAACACAGTCGAATCCGAGCTGGTCACGGCTACCGATGTAGGCGACGGGACGCAGCTCTTGAGCCAGCGAGATCACCTCGCGCTGGCGGTGAGCGGGCAGTAGCAGCGTCGGAACGGCGCCGATGCTCATGAGCGCGAACAACGTCACCACGTAGGCGGCCCCGTTGGGCAGCTGGAGCAGCACCTGGTCTCCCCTGCCGAGCCCCCGGCTGAGGAACTCCCGGGCGCCGTCGGCGATGGCCAGGTCCAGCTGCCCATAGGTCAGCTCGGCGTCCCCGGCCACGATGGCCCGCTTGTCGCGGTACCGGTGGCATACCTCGCGCAGTTCCTCGCAGAGAGTCTTCCGCTCCAGGTAACCGCTCTCTTCATACCCGGCGAGGACCCGGTCTCCGTCCAGCTGGTGTGTGCTCATGCGAACCTCAACGAGATAGTTCCGTCACCGGCGCCCCACTTGAGCCGGTCTTCGACGCCGACCTCGCGGCAGATACCCACCGCAGCCTCGCTTCCCGCGAAGCAGACCTCGGCTATCTGCGTGATCCCGTTGGGATGGGCCGAGTCGCGGTGGACGTCCACGCCGAATGGAGTAACGAACATCGGCACGTCCCAGTCATCCGGGACGAGGCAGGTGCAGGACAGGCGTCGCCCGTGCAGATCCCTCCGGGAGATCGGGGATACGAGAGTGTTCAGGCCATGCTGCCGACAGACGCGCTTCAGGCCCGCGAACTGCTCCCGTTCCGCCTCCAGCACGATCCTGCTGTATCCCTGCCGCCGGGAGGCGACAGAGTCTGACACGGCGACCATCCGGCCCTGGCCGATGAGCTTGAGATAGCCGCGGACGAACCCGGGTATGGACACCCCAGAGATGATCTCCAGATACGGCCCGGTCGAGAAGTAGATCACGGCGTTGCGTGGATTCCTGGCCCGCCCATACTCGACATCGAAGCCTTCGGCCCGGAACTGGGCAACGGCTTGGTCCAGATCGTCAGCCTTGTAGATGACGTGTCCGACTCTGATCATGCTGGCCCGTTGCCTCTACTCGAAATACCGGAGCACCGAGCGGTAGTTCTCCTCGGTCAGGCAGGTCGCGTGGCAGCCGCTGACGGTTCCGGTCTGGAGTTCCCCGAGGACCGTGCTAGGCCAGTCGACGTCACCGCCGAGTGAGGGGTAGAAACCCTGAATACCGAGTTCTGGCTGCAGGACGAGGACCTTCCCGAAGTAGACATCGGGCACGTAACCGATCGTTCCGCGCAGGGAATGCCGGAACACGTCGTACAGGATCTCCAGCATGGCCCGGGCGCTGTCGGAATTGGCGTCGAATCCCTCGATCGTCTCGTAGAACTTTCGCCTGCGCTGCCGCGGCGACAGCCGCGACTGTGCAGTGAAGAAGGAGCCGACCGGGGCGTACTTTCCGTCAAGAGCACACAGTTCCTCGTCCGCGATATCCCGGTTGACGCCCTGCAGGATGTCGCTGAGCCCGTCGTGCAGCAGATCGAACCCGAAGGAAACCCCCGCGGCGGGCAAATCCGCTTCGACGACGCACGCATAGGCGAATTCGCACAGCAGCTCGTTGGCGATCCGGTGCGGGCACAGGTGAGTGCTCACCGCCACGACCCGGCTGACCTCCTGCCCCAGTTCCGCTAGCACCTTGGCGGTCTCGATTGCGAAGAATCCCCCAATGCAGTACCCGACCAGCTCGTAGCTGTCCATGTTCAGGTCCAGCAGGTCCTGGGCATACCGCCGCGCCCGTTCGGCGATGAGCGCATCGATGGGGCTGGCCAGGTACTCATCCGCATCGCCGGAGGTGAACCCCACGTGAGCGATGTGGGGGTCCTTCGCCATCAGCGCCGGGACGAGGAGGTCGTAGTCCTTGATGCGTCCGGTCCCGGCGTGGAACATGACCCGGCAGGTCGTGCTGCCCTCGGGGATTCCGTAGACGTGCAGGCGCTGCGCCACCGCTGGAGCCGCGGGTGCATTCCCGGGCGCCGCAAGGCCCCCGGCCGCCTTCGCGATGCCCGCGACCGTGGGATGCTTCAGCATCTCGCGCATAATGAAGTCCCAGCTCTGATCCTTGAGTCCAGCGACCTCCTGGCGCATCCTCGTCACGGCTTGGGCCATGAGGAGAGAGTCCCCTCCGGCGGCATAGAAATCCTCGTCACGGCCGAGCTGTTCGACCTCAAGCACGTCGCGCCAAACTGCGGCGATCTCTTCCTCCATCCCGCCGTGTGGCTGGGCGAGCACCCGCGGAGCGGGGGCATGACCGCCGGTGTAGGACCGGGTGAGGGCCTTCCGGTCCACCTTTCCGTTCGGGCTCAGGGGCACCTTATCCAGCACGCTGATGGACGCGGGCACCATGTAGCCGGGAAGGTTGTCCCGGAGGAAACCGATCAGCTCGTCTTCGTCGAGGCCGCGCACCCCCACCTCACCGACGACAAGTAGCCGCTGGCCGCATTCCCGCAGCGGGTGTCCCGCTGGGGGAAATTCGGCGATCCGGTTCAGCCCCGCCCTGGAGAAGACCCCGTCCCACTCCCTGTCCTCGATGAAAACCCTGTGGGTTCCGGCGCGCAGGTCGGTGAAGTCAACCAGGCTCATCTTGATGGAGATCGAGATGAGGGCGGCATAGAGCTCGGTGACCGGTTCAATCATCACGATCACCCCGCCGGGACGGCGCAGCTGGTTCAGCCGGGTGAAGGTGTCGTCGATGTTCACCGCGTTGTGCAAGACGTTCGCGCAGATGATCACGTCATAGGCGCCCAGCTCCACGTCCTGCGCGCTGCATTCGGTGTTGAGATCGAAGAGCCCATAGGTCATGAAACCGTATTCCCGGTAGGCCTCTCTCGCGTTGCGCAGGAAGAAGGTCGAGATATCGGTGAACCGGTATTCGGCGACCGTATCGGGTAGCCGTGGCACGATGTGCTCGGTGGTGGCGCCCACTCCCGCACCGACCTCGATGATGCGCAGCGGACGGTCTCCCCGCTTCTCGACGATGCCCGCCACGGCCTCGGCAACTGCCGCGTTGATGGCGTCGCTGATCTTGTTTTCCCCGTAGATCGCGCGGGCGTTTCCGGTCTCCCCACCTGGGAAGAACAGGTCCACGGGGTTCACCTCGCCGCGGAGCTGGTTGAGGAGCGTGCTCGCCGCGTGCCGCTGGTAACCGAACAAGGTGGCACTGTTGTGCACCTGTTCCTCCAGCGCGGCGAACTGATCCCACCGTTCGTCCATGCGGAAATAGTCGAGGCTCTCCTGGGTGATGCTGAACCCCTCCGGCCCGGAGAGCAGGACACCTTCGGCTACGAGAATGTCGAGCCAGCGTCCCACCAGCCTCTGGTATTCAGGGCTGGGGTTCGTCTTGGTCGCGATCTCCCCCGCCCGATGCGAGATACCCGGCTGCAGGAAGACCCCCGCCCCGGTGAAGGCCGCCAGCAGCGCTGCGAGGGAGGCCTCGTTTCCAGCCTTCATCCACGCTGCATAGGTCTCGGCGCAAGGCCCGGTGTGCGTGTCGCCGGCCTGGAACCGCTCGGCCAGTGAGGTGGCGAGCGGTTCTGGGCCATCCTGGCGCTCCGGCACCGGGCCGGGCGCGGTGGAGACGTCCTCCGCGGCCGGGGTCACGAAGGCCCGCAGCTTCTTCCGGCCGTCCGCGTCCTCCACGACGACGACCGCCCGCCCGACGTTCTCGTGGGACTCCAGGATCGACTCGATCTCACCGGTCTCGATCCGGTATCCGTTGATCTTGACCTGGTTGTCTACCCGTCCGTGGAACTCGATGATCCCGTCGTGGCGGTAGCTGCCCAAGTCCCCGGTGTCGTAGACCCGGCAGTTCTGCTTGGGAGAGAAGAAGAACTTCTGCCTGGTGGTCTCCGGGTCGTCGAAGTACTCCGTCGCGAGGCTATCGCCGGCGATATGGATCCTGCCTTTGACTCCGTCTGGGCATTCGTTCAGGAACTCGTCCAGGACGTACATGCGCTGATTGGATAGTGCCCTGCCATAGGGGATGTTCTCGTCGCCCACGTGATCGGTCATGGGGTGATAGATCGACCAGATTCCTGCCTCCGTCGCCCCGCCCAGGCTGACCAGGCTGGCGCTGGGGAAGTGCGGGACGGCCTGCGCAGGAAGCGTGCGCGGGATGAGGTCGCCCGACAGGAGGATGACCTGGAGGAGAGGATCGGGAGACAGGCCAGCGGCCTCGCGTTCCCGCAGGAACATCTGGAAGAGGGCCGGTACCGAGTTCCAGGTATCGACGCGGCCGACGCGCATCAGCTCGATCCACTTACTCGGGTCCCGGGCCTCGGACTCGGTCGGCAGGACGAGGGTCCCCCCGCTGGCGAAGATCCCGAAGATGTCGTAAACCGACAGGTCGAAGGACAACTTCGACAGGCCAAGCACCGTCCTCGCGGTGGCATAGCCGAACCGCTGGTTGATGTCGGCGATGGTGTTCATGGCGGCCGCGTGGGTCATGACCACGCCCTTGGGCGTCCCGGTGCTGCCGGAGGTGAAGATGATGTAGGCCGGGTCGTGCACCGGGGTGGGTGCTGGGACGGAACCGTCCCATGGGCGGAGGCTCAGCCCCTCAACGTTGATGACCTCGGGTCCGTCCTCCGCCGCGGAGTAGGTGCCGTCGGCGATGATCGCGCGGGGACGGCAGATCGCGACCATCCGATGCTGCCGGGCGGGCGGCTGGTCGTGGTCGACCGGCACATAGACCGCCCCCCTGGACACGACCGCGAGCGCGGCGGCCACCTGCCAGATCCCCTTGCCCAAGACGATGGCCGCTCTGTCTCCCTGGCCGAGGTGGGACAGCCGGGCGTCCAGCGTCTGAACGTAGCCAGCGAGTTCCCGGTAGGTATAGCTCTCGCCTGCGCAGACCACGGCGATATCGTCTGGCCGGTGCTGAACCTGCTCCCAGAAGCCTGCCTGCAGTGGCACGGCGGCCAGCTCGGCCTCCGTCTGGTGGATCTGGGCCCGCACCGCCCGCATCCGCTCCCCGAGCCGCACGACGTCGTCGTGCTGCCACGCGTCGGCGTCGGCGCACAGCCGCTCAAGCGCGCCGGTGAAGCTCTTCCACATCTCCTCAAGCACCGGGGACGCGATGATGCCCTCCCGCACGTCCCAGTTGACGTTGCACGTCTCAGCGTCCTCGAACGCCTGGCAGTCGATCCAGACCTGCGGCGTGCGGCTCACGCCGTACACCAGCTCGAAGTTCTGGCCGCCGTCTCGCCGGAGTCCAGCCCCCAGCGCCCCGGTGAAGACGATGGGCACGATGGCGCTCTCACCCTTCGCCCGGCCGAGCTCGCGCAAGACCGCGACGCCGGAGAAGATCGAGTGGGATAGCTCCTCGAAGAGACGCTGTTGGGTGTTCCTGACCCGCTCGACGAATGGACCAGGATGCGGGTGGCAGGCGTGGACGCTGACCTCGGTGAAGTCTCCAAGGACACGGTCAACGTCTGGGACGTCGTGGCCACGGTTGATCGAGGTGACGTTGACGCAGAACTCGGGCGAGGAGGACCAGCGCCGGATGACATCGGTGTAGGCGGTCAGCAGCACATTCGACGGGGTCACACCGTGTTCCGCCGCCCGCTGCACCAGCGCGGTCCACGACTGCGCCGAGCATTTCCAAGTTCGCCTGGTGAACCGAACCGGCCCATCGGCTTCTCCCTGAGAGATTCGTTCCAGGGGAAGGGACGGTTTGTCGTGCATTGAGTCAAGCGCACCGAGCCAGTACTCCTTGGCGCTGTCGTATTCGCTTCGTCCTGCCGGGGTGTCGCGCCAGGCGGTCCGGGAGACGACGATATCCCGGAAAGTCACCTCGGGCAGGGGCGCAAGCGGCCTGCCCTGGTATAGCGACAGCAGCTCCTCGACCATGACCCGAACGCTGACGAAATCAGCGATAATCATGTCCACCGAGAATTGCAGGATGCTGCAGTCGTCGAATTGGAGAATGCGGAACTCGTGGAGCGGCCACGCGCCCAGAGGGTAGGTCTTCTCCTCCAGCTCACGGCGGTATCGCAGGTAGCTCTCGTCGGGAGCTTCGGGATCGTGCCCGCGCAGGTCTATCTCGTGCAGCACCGGCCCATTCTCGACGGGGACGATCTGCAACGAATCCGGAGGAATCACGACGGCTGAGAGCATGTCGTGGCGCCGGATCAGGGCGTGCCAGGCGGCCTCCAGGCGTCCACGATCCAGCCGGGGCATCCGCAGTTCGACGTAGCTATGGCAGCCGGTTCCGCCGAGTTCGTAGCCCGCGTGCTGACCGGTGGCGTAGGCCCTCTGGATATCGGTCATCGGGAACGGCTCGTACCGGGAGTCGGCATCGTGACGGATCGCGTTCGCGTCCCGCAGATAAGCCAGGATCTCGTCCTTGTGGCTCCTCAGCGCCGCGAGGTCGTCCTTGGTCAGCACCCCCTTGGGCGAGCGGTAGCCCAGCCTATCCCCATTGACCCACAGGGCCACGCCCCGAAGCTTGAACTCCTCGATCAATACCGCGACGTTCACGGGAGACCTCCTGACCTTCTTGAAATCGTGAGTGAAATGGCTTTCGGCACGGTCATCGGCGTGCACCGTCAGCAGCACGTTCCCTAAGCTGGCTCAGGGAAACGTTGTTGGGGGCCAGTTCGGAGCCCAGGACATGGGATGGCCCGATGAGTTGCCCCGCGTGAGCCCACACCGAGCACAGCGCCAGGGTGTATTCGGCGTCGCGGGGATTGGGCGCCTGCTGGCTAATCTCGTGATGGACCATGCCGAGGAACTCGGCGATCGCCGACGGCCAGATGTGCTCCACCTGACTGCGCCGGGTCACGCCGGTCTCGACGGAAAAGGCCTCGTGAAGGCTGGCCGAGGTTAGCCGCTCGTCGACGCCAACCTCGAGCACCCCCTGAGAGTCACGGGGGCTGGCCAGGTTCGGGTGCCACACGATCTGCCCGTCGGTCTCGGTCAGCACGAGGTTCCCGGCGGCGGTGAAGACGGTGAGCCGGTGGCTGACGTGCACGAAGTCGTCCGGGCTGGATGGGTTCATCTTGTTGACCACCCGCAAGGTGACCGGAATACCCCTGAACGACCCCGAGACGGTCGTGAACACGCCGGAATCGCTATCCTCCCGGTCGAGTTGCCACGGGGTGAATCCCCCGGTGATCCGGCCGAGCATGTCGAGCATTGAGAAAAGAAAATGGACGCTGCATTCCGCCTGGATATAAATGAGGCCGTATTCCGCGCGCAGCACCTCAACCAGTTTCAAATATTCCTTGATGGTCGAGCTATACCGGTAAAAGGCATTCACAAAGAATCTACGGCCACTCTTCGCAGCCGCCCGGTAACACTCCACCGCATCATTCCGGTGGATGGGATGCTCTAAGGTGACGTGTTTACCCGCGGCCAGGAAACGCTGCGCCAGCTGCGATCCGCTGCCGCCCACGATGCCGGACCGGACGACCACGCAGGCCAGATCCGCCGCTGGCAGGTCCTCGATCCTGGTGCAGAGCGGAACCCCCTGCTCCCTGGCGAACTCATAGGACTG
Organism: Propionibacteriaceae bacterium; assembly: GCA_030529455.1. Classification (GTDB taxonomy): domain Bacteria; phylum Actinomycetota; class Actinomycetes; order Propionibacteriales; family Propionibacteriaceae; genus JAUMWV01. Next base: position 16,506 of record JAUMWV010000037.1, read on the forward strand.
CTGGCTGCCGCGGGAGAGCATGGCGACCAGTTCGTAGTGGGCGGGGAGGCGCCGGATTCCGGCGGCATAGATACGGCCGAAGGTCGTGCCGCACACGACTACCCTAAGCTTGTCCATCAGATACTTTCTTGCTTGCTGGTCGGAGTATGGCTACCGGAAACGTGACCGGTCAGCAGACATACCTACTCGTTTCGGTCAGGCGATCACTCAGATGAATCCAGACTCGACGGACTCCGGCTCAGCACAACTGTTGCCCACCGCCACCGGGCCTAGGCGGTTCACTTGGACGCCCGCCTTGCTCAGCGCATCCAGAACTGGTTCGAGTTCCAGGAACTCGTAGCCCCAGTGGACTCCCGGCGGGCAGCCGTGCTCGAGGGCACGGAGCACGGCTTGGGCGAGGACGATCCCCGTCAGCTCGCTACTGTTCCCCGCATGCAGTGTGATCCCGGACCGCTGCAGGACGCTTCCCCGGCGCCCACGGGCGCTCACCTGCAAGGTGAACCAGAGTTCTTTGCCTGCGTCCAGCTTCGACTTGGCACTGTCGATCTGCGCGAACAGCCCCATGAGCTCATTCGGGTCGGCCGCCTCGCTATGGGTCATCGCTTTCAGCAGCAGGTGGAGCGAATCACGATCGGGGATCACTAGAAGTCCGGTCAGCTGCGGGATGCCGCACTCGCTCGCCACCCGGCGGAGCTCATCCGTGACGAAGGGGGTGCGGAGGCTCTCTCCGTCCTCGGGGAACGAGTCCGTGTCCTGGGCCTCCCAGTCCTGTTCGGTATAAGGGCGCGCCAACCCTCCCACCAGCATCTGGTTGGGATAGCCGTAGCCGTCGCGCGTACTCAAGATGACATCGGCGAACCCGGAGACCCCACCCTGTTCCCGGCCCCCGCAGCAGACAGTCACCGAGGAGCATTCCTCGAACTCGGCAGCGAGCCACTTCGCGAGGAGCCCGCTCAAACCGGGGGTGCAGCCCACGTTGATGATGCTGGGGCACTCGCCCGCGCCCTCGCCGAAGGCGTTACCACCGAACGGGTCGATGTAGATCAGGCTCGGCGGCAAGGCCTTAGCGACACCGTCCCTGATGACGTAGGAGGGGCCTGCACAGTTGACGACGACATCGCATCCGCGTGCGAACTCACGCACGCTGTCTTCCTGGCGGGCGTCGACGAACACCGAATCCTCATCGGGAGACCTCTTCGTCCGGTTGCCGCACACGACCTCGCATCCTGCGTCGCGTAAGACCTGAGCCAGTACCTGCCCGACGGCCCCGTGCGAGCCGATGACGCCGACTCGGCAGCCTAGAGTCCCGTGCGACAACGCAGCTCCTTTGACATCAAGGCCTGGACTACAGGCACACCAGCAACGGCGGATTCAGTCCCCTGATCCGCCCACTCGCAGAAGCGACACCCTCCTGCAAGATAGGTTTAGCTAACCTAACTTGCGCGTCAATGTCAATGGACCGATCCGGACCGCGGGACTGCTGACAAGCCCACCTGCCGCTAGACGAGGGCCGGACCCTTCCACCGGTAGAAGCCTTGCCGACGCGCTGAGCCCGAGATCAGTCAATGGCTATCCGCGGTGGCCGGGGGGTGGCCGAATCGTTCCGGTAGGGACTCAGACCCGGTCGAACTCGAACAGCACCGCGGCGCCGGGTTGCAGGTGTGGGGCTCGCAGCCCGACGGCACCCAGCGCACGTCCGCTCAACACCATGGGCTCCAACCCGCGCCAGGGCACCCAGTGGGTGGGCGGGATCAGCTGGTGGTCGATCATCGTGACCCGGTAGCGCGCGTCGGGGTCGAGCCCGGGGAACCGCAGTAGACCCAGGCTGGCGCAGGGACTCACCCGCAGCGCCGACAGCGAGAAGATCGCCTTTTCAGCAGTGACGACCCCCTTGAGGTAGACCTCGGGGTCCGGCAGGTCCACCCGGACCAGGCGTCCGGTGTGCAGGACGCGGCGGTTACGCCGGTACCACCCGATCCAGCCGGACAGGGCGGCCAGTTCCTCCGGCGTGGCCTCGGCCAGGTCCCATTCGATGCCGAGGTGGCCGAACACGGCCGTGGCCGCCCGGAAGTTCAGGTCGTGCCAGCGGCCGGTGGTGTGGCTGCGCCCCGACGCGATATGGCTGCCCATCAGCTCGGTCGGCAGCAGCTGGCCGGTCCACCACAGCATCCGCTGGCGCTCCTCGGGGTCGATGTTGTCGCTGACCCACACCCGGGCGGCGCGCCTCATCACCTCTAGGTCGATCCGGCCACCGCCCGAACTGCACGATTCGAACTCGATCCGCGGGTAGCGCTCCCGCAGCGCGTCGAACAGGCGGTAATAGGCCACGGTCTGGGCCCGGACCGCCGGTTCCCCGCCAGGGGCGGTGCCGGAGTCGATCAGGTCCCGGTTGTGGTCCCATTTCACGTAGTCGATGGGGTACTCGTCGAAGACTGCGCACAGCTGACCGAACACGTGGTCGAAGGCCTCCGGGACCGACAGGTTGAGCACCTGCTGGTGGCGCGACTCGATGGGCAGGCGTCCCCCGGGCTGCATGATCCACTCCGGGTGGGCGCGGGCGAGGTCGGAATCCAGGTTGACCATCTCGGGTTCGATCCACAGCCCGAACTGCATCCCGAGCTCCCGGACCCGGTCGACCAGCGGGTGCAGGCCGTCCGGCCACACCTCCGGCGAGACGACCCAGTCTCCGAGCCCGGAGTGGTCGTCGCGGCGGGAACCGAACCAGCCGTCGTCGAGGACATAGCGTTCCACCCCGAGGGCCGCCGCCCGTTCGGCCAGGTCGATCAGGCGTCCGGCGTCGTGGGCGAAGTACACCGCCTCCCACACGTTGATGGTGACCGGACGCTCCGGGCCCGGGTGGACCGGGAGCGCGCGCAGGTGGTCGTGGAAACGGGCCGCCTGGGCGTCCAGCCCGACGGCGTAGTTGAAGAAGACCCAGGGGGAACGGTAGCTCTGTTGCTGCCCGAGGCTGACCTCCCCCGGCAGCAGCAGTTCCCCGCCGCCAATGAGCTGCATGCCGACTGCGTCACGTTCGGCGTAGTGCAAGTGGTTGCCGCTCCAGGCGGTGTGTACCGCCCAGACCTGGCCGCGGGAGTAGCTGAAGGATGGTTCACCGACGTGCAGGATGTAGGCGGCGTCGGCCCCGGTGCGGCCGCGGCGGCCCTCCCTGCGGTGTTGCCCGACCCCGAGGTGGCCGCGCTGGGGCATCCGCTCGGCCCCCCAGCGTCCGGCGAAGTCCAGGACCTCCCGCATGTCGCTAGGGACCGGCAGGGCGAGGGTCAGCTCGTCCAGCCGGTAGGGTTCGGCCGAGGTGTTGGTGAGCGTGGCGTCCGCCCTCACCAGCCCCGATTCCAGCACGTCGATGCGGATCGTCAGCGTCAGCCCGTCGGCCACCGCCTGGTAGCGGAGCCGCCCAGCGCCCGCGCAGGCATATCCCTGGAGGGGCGTCTCATCCAGCCAGGCCTCGCTGACGCGCCAGTCGGGGCTCCACTCGCGGCCCTGGCGGGAACCGATCAGGCCCGGCTTGCCGAGCCAGCCGTAGCGCGCCTCGGGGATGACCGCCAGCAGCAGCGGCTCGTCGGGAGAGTTGGGGACCACCGGCGGCCGCTCGACGGCGACCAGGCTCGCCGCTTCCTCCGCGGACAGCTCGCCCGGATCGGGCCCCCAATGCACCACGCGGGGCAGCCCCCGGTCCGTGACGACCAGCAGCGCGACCCCCGCGGCCCGCAACAACGCACAGGACTCCATCTTCGGACCTCCTTTGGTCTGCCCCAACGATAGCGGCACGCACCGGTGGCCGAAGCCCAGGTCCGGCGGATGATTCCCCTAGCCGTTACCGCCGCCGCGGCGACGCCGCTTGGACGGACGCTCACCGCCATCGGCCGGGGCCTGGGAGTCCACCGGCTCCTCGAAGCGGTGGTAGCCGCGTCCGCCGCAGCTCTCGCACTGCTCGGTGAAGGCCTCGGCCAGCCCGGTCCCGATCTTCTTGCGGGTGAGTTGCACCAGCCCGAGACTGGTGACCTCGGCGACCTGGTGGCGGGTGCGGTCGCGTCCGAGGCACTCCACTAGGCGGCGCAGCAGCAACTCGCGGTTGCTGGGCAACACCATGTCGATGAAGTCGATGACGATGATGCCGCCGATGTCGCGCAGCCGCAGCTGGCGCACGATCTCTTCCGCCGCCTCCAGGTTGTTGCTGGTGACGGTGGCCTCCAGGTTGCCTCCGGTCCCGGTGAACTTGCCAGTGTTGACGTCGATGACGGTCATGGCCTCGGTGCGGTCGATAATGAGCGACCCGCCTGAGGGCAGGAATACCTTGCGTTCGAGCGCCTTGGCGATCTGCTCGTCGATCCGGAAATTGGTGAAACAGTCGCTGCCCTGCACCGGCTCGTACCTGCGCACCCGGTCGACCAGGTGCGGAGCGACATGCGTTACGTAGGCGCTGATGGCGTCGAAGGCGTCCTCGGCAGAACCGTCACCTTGGATAATCATCTCGTTGAAATCCTCGGTGAACAGGTCCCGGACGATGCGCAGCGTCAGGTCCGGCTCGGCGTAGAGCTGCTGTGGCGCCGACCCCTGCTTGGACTTCTTCTCGATGATCTCCCACTGGGCCTTCAACCGGTTGACGTCCCGGACGAGTTCCTCCTCGCTGACCCCCTCCGCCGCGGTGCGCACGATGACCGACGCGTCGTCGCCGATCAGCGTGGAGAGGATCTCCTTCAGCCGGGTCCGTTCAACGTCGGGCAGTTTGCGGGAGATGCCGGACAGGTGGCCGCCCGGTGAGTAGACGATGTAGCGGCCGGGCAGCGAGATGTGGCTCGTGAGGCGGGCACCCTTCGCCCCGATCGGGTCTTTGGTCACCTGGACCAGCACGGCCTGGCCCGACTTGAACACCTCTTCGACCTTGCGTTCGCCGGTGTGGCCGAGCCCATCCCAGTCGATCTCACCGGCATAGAGCACCGCGTTGCGCCCGCGGCCGATGTCGATGAACGCCGCCTCCATGCTCGGCAGCACGTTCTGCACCTTGCCGAGGTAGATGTTGCCGATGAGGCTGGTGGCGGAGGCTCGGTCGACGTAGTGCTCGACCAGCACGTTGTCCTCCAGCACGGCCAGTTGGGTGTAGTCCTCGCCCTGGCGGATCACCAGTTTGCGATCCACCGACTCGCGGCGGGCGAGGAACTCCGCCTCGCTCAGGATCGGCGCGCGGCGGCGCCCGGCGGCCCGGGACTCCTTGCGGCGCTGCCGCTTGGCTTCGAGCCGGGTCGAACCCTCGATGCCCGTGACCTGGTCGGAGTCCGCGGACGAGCGGCGTGGGTCGCGGACCTTGACCACCACGTCGGTGCCAGGCTCATCGTCTCCCGAGGCGTCCTCGCCGCGGCGGCGGCGACGGCGGCGCCGACGGGTCGTGGTCTTGGCCTCTTCTCCATCGGAATCCTCGGCCTCGGCGTCCTCCGCGTCCGGCGCGGACGAGTCGGCCTCGTCCTCCGCCCCGGCCTCGTCGTCGCCGCGGCTGCTCCGGCGGCGGCGGCGCCCGCCACGACGGCGGCGGCGCTTCGGTGTGTCCTCGGCCTCATC
>JAUMWV010000038.1 GCA_030529455.1 Propionibacteriaceae bacterium
ACGGCGAAGGCGCCGACCCCTCCTTCCAGCAGTTCAGCTGGGACGGGACGGTGAAGCCCTCCAAGTCGGCGAAGAAGGGCACCGAGGTGCCCAACGGGCGGTACGTGCTCGAAGTGACGGTCACCAAGGGCCTGGGCCAGGCTCAGAACGGCGACAGCACCGAGGTGTTCACGACCAAACCGTTCGTCGTGCGCGAGGTGCCCAAGCCGCCGGTCAACCCCGGTCGTGGACCCGATGTACACCGTCTACACCACCGCTGGCAAGCACACGGTCGACGGCCGTACCTGGCGGACCACCTGCAAGAAGGACTCACCGGCGCAGCGGTGCCGCACCGAGGTGTGGGGCAACAGCGCTTCGGCGTCCCCGCAACGGCTCACCTCCAAGCAGCGGTGGATCTTCCACACCGAGACCTATCTGCCCGCCGACCGGTCCGCGTGGAAGGACAACCCGCTGGGCGGCAACGGCGAGACCGGGTACAGCAAGCAGTGGAAGAAGGGCAAGCGGCAGTTCAAGACCGAGTGCGACACCGCCACCTCGGGCAAGAACGCCTGCCGCACCTACGTGCAGATCAACCCGCTGAAACCGGTCTCGGACACCCGTCGCCTCGTGGTCGACAACGTGCCGAGCGACTGGGCGCTGCACAGCATCGTCTTGTTCAACGAGGCGGCCTGACCGCATAGGAAGCCCGGTCAGCCCCGGGTGAGCGTGGGTCACCCACCTCACCCGGGGCGCCGCGCCTCACCCCAGGCGCAGGACGCTGGCGCCCGCGGCCCGCGCGGTCACGACGATGTCGTCCCCGTCGGCCCGCAGCCGGACGCCCCCGACCGAGGCCACCTCCTCCCCGCCGCTGGCCAGCAGCGCGCAGAGGGGAATCCGGGCCTCGGGGTGCCCCGCCCGGGACAGGGCCACGAGCAGGTCCCCGCTGGGGTGGGTCCGGGCATAGACCAAGTAGTCGTCGCCCCAGTCCAGCCAGCGCAGGCCACCCTCGCGGAGCGCCGCCTCGCGGTGGCGCAGGCCGAGCCATTCCCGGAACGTGCCGAGCAGCGCGGGCTCGGCAGCGGCCAGCCCGTCCCAGTCGATGGTCGTGCGGGAATGCTCGCCGCTGAGTCCCTCGTGGCCCAGCTCGTCCCCGCTGAAGACCGTCGGGACGCCGGGCAGCGTCACCAGGGCGGCCAGCCCGACGCGCAGCGCCTCCTCGCTTCCGCAGACCGAGCGGAACCGCGCCGTGTCGTGCGAGTCCAACTGGTTCTGGGACGCCAGCCGCGCCGCCCAGGGCAGTTCGGCGTTGTAGCCGTGCAGGGTCTGCTTCACCTGGTGCCCGCCCAGGTGCGGGACCGCCATCGGCAGCCCCAGCCAGTTGATGTCGTTACCCGGGTCGGACAGCCACGCCCACAGCGGGCGGGTGAACCCCTGATAGTTCATGGTGCCGTGCCAGCCCTCGCCCTGCAGGTCGCGGCTGGCGTCGTGGCCGTGCTCGGCGACCAGCCAGGTGCCGCGCCCGGTCCGTTCGCTCACCCGCGCCATGGTGGCGCGCAGGTCGCGTGCGACCTGGTGGGCGAGGTCGACCTCGCCGAGCCGCCCGGTCATGTTCGCCACGTCGATCCGCCACCCGTCGACCAGGTAGGGCTCCGAGAGCCAGCGCGCCGCCACCGACTCGTCCCCGGCGTACAGGCGTTCGCGCAGGGCCGGGCTGGCGTGGTTCACCTTCGGCAGCGAACGGACGCCGAGCCAGCCGACCCACTCGTCGGGGTGGCCGGTGAAGTAGAAGTAGTCGGCCTCCTCGCAGGAGGCGTCGGCCCTGGCCGCCTCGAACCAGGAATGGGTGCGCCCGGTGTGGTTGGTGGTCAGGTCGCACACCACCCGCATGCCCCGCTCGTGCGCGGCCCGGACGAGGGCCAGCAGCGCTTCGTCCCCGCCGAGCAGGGGGTCGACGATGTCGAACCGGGAGGCGTCGTAGCGGTGCACCGAACGCGCTGGGAAGACCGGGGTGAGGTAGATCACGGTCGCGCCGAGGGCCGCGATGTAGTCCAGGCGGTCGACGATGCCCCACAGGTCCCCGCCGTAGTACTCGGCGAAGGATTTCTCCGCCCGGTCGGGGGTGGTGCCCCACGGCGTCGGGATCGCCCAGTCGGGCACCTCGTAGCTGCGGCCGGAGGGGGCGAACCGGTCGGGGAAGATCTGGTAGACGACGGCGTCGGTGACCCAGCTGGGGGCGCCGTCGTGGCAGGACAGCGTGAAGTCGGTGGAGTCGGATACGTCGTGGTCGACGACCCCGGCGGAGGTCAGCCAGGTATAGCGCGTGGGCCCGGGCGGGCCGATGAGGCAGAAGCGGTAGCGGTTCAGCAGGTTCGCGGCGACGATGGTCGTCGTCCACCAGGTGCCGTGGGCGTCCCGCTCGGGGGTGAGCAGGTGGTTGAAGGTTTCCCCGTCGATCACCTGGCGGACGACGACCTGGGTCACCGGGTAGGTGTCGGGCACCCAGACCCGCAGCCCGACCTCCTCGCCGAGGCGGGGACGCTGAACGCTCACGAACCGCGGCCCGCCGTCGTGGTGGGGTTGGGCCCAGCCGGGAAACCCGGCGAGCCCAACCCCGGTGAGGCCGTCCGGCATCCGCCTCAGCCCTTCACGGCACCGGCGGTGACGCCGCCGACGATGTACTTCTGCAGGTACTGGAACAGCGCCACGACCGGGACCACGGTGAGCACCGCGCCCGCGGCGAAGATCCCCATGTTGTTGGAGCGGTCCCCCTCGATGAGGCCGAACATGCCCGCGGCCAGGGTCTTAGAGTTCGTGTCGGTGAGGAACACACCGGCGAGGATGAACTCGTTGATGACCCCGACGAAGCTCAGCAGCACCGTCGTGGCGAGGATCGGGCGCACCAGCGGCAGGATCATGATGTGGAACACCTGCCAGTGCGTGCAGCCGTCCACGATCGCCGCCTCGTCGATCTCGCGGGGCACGGTGTCGAAGAAGCCCTTGATGAGCCACACGTTGCCCAGGGCGCCGCCGAGCATCACCACGATGTAGCCCAGCATGGTGTTGAGCCCGATGGCCGGGATCACCTTGCCGATCTCGGAGAACATCGTGAAGATCGCCACCACCGACAGGAACTGCGGGAACATCATGATGAGCAGCAGCGACAGCAGGCCCATCCGGCGTCCCTGGAACCGGAACCGGGAGAACGCGTAGGCGGCCAGCGTCGAGAAGAACACCTGGCCGATCGCCACGACCGAGCAGATGATGAGGGTGTTCAGGTACCAGCGGGTGAACGGCCCCTTCTCGCCCGAGAGCAGCTTCGAGAAGTTCTCCAGGCTGAACTGGGTCGGGATCAGCGAGGTCGAGCTCAGGGTGCCGACCGGGTTGAACGCCGCCGACACCATGTACAGCAGCGGGAACGCCGCGAAGGCGAGCGCGATGACGCCGACGCCGTGCCGCCAGCCGACGGTCTTGGCCCAATGTCCGAACCCGCGGGAGCGGCGCTCCGGGATGCCACCAACCATTCTTGTTGCCATGTCCGTACCCCTTTAGTTGACGTCTTCGAGTGCGTTGGTGAACCGGAACTGGATCGTCGCGATCACCGCGGTGATGATGAACAGCAGCACGCTCATCGCGGAGGCGAGACCGAAGTCGGCGCCGGAACCGCCGAAGGCCTGGCGGTACACCATCGAGATGAGGATGTCGGTGCCGCCCACGTAGTACTCCCCGGGCGGGAACGGGCCGCCGCCGGTCAGCAGCTGGATCGCGTTGAAGTTGTTGAAGTTGTAGGCGAACGACGCCACCAGCAGCGGGGACACCGCCACCAGCAGCAGCGGGGTGGTGATCTTCATCATCTGCTGCCACGGGGAGGCGCCGTCCACGGACGCGGACTCCTTCAGCTCGCTCGGGATCGCCTGCAGCGCGCCGGTGCAGACCACGAACATGTAGGGGAAGCCCATCCACAGGTTGGTCAGCAGCACCGCGGCCTTGGCGAGCCACGGGTTGCCCAGCCAGTCGATCTGGGCCCCGCCGAGCAGGTCGTTGATGAGGCCGAAGTCCCGGTTGTAGAACGCCGACCACAGCAACAGGCTGATGAAGCCCGGGACCGCGTAGGGCAGCAGCAGGAAGGAGCGGTAGAACTTGCGTCCGCGGACCCGCTCGTCGTTGAGCACGACGGCGAGGAACAGGCCCAGCACGAAGGTGGTGAACACCGACAGGAAGGCGAACGCGATGGTCCACAGCAGCGCGCCGAAGAAGCCGCGCGCGAAGTCGGGGTTGGTCAGCACCTTGACGTAGTTGTCCCAGCCGACGTTCTCCTGCCAGCTCTGGGTGAAGGCCGGGCTGCCGTCGGCCTTGAGGAAGTAGCTCTTGTTGCCGGACTTGCCGATCTTGTAGACCTCGCCGTTCGCCTCGTCGACCATGGCGTCCTGCGCGGCGTCGTAGCGGACGGTGCTCTTGCCCTCGAAGGCGCGCTGGCCCTGCAAAACGATGGCCCCGTCGCCCTGCTGGAAGGCGACCGCGTTGAGGACGACGCCGATCTGGTTGATCTCGCGCAGGTTGAGGAAGCTGGCGTTGCCCGCGGCGGTCACGCGTCCATCGGTGACGGTGACGTCGGAGGGGTTGACCGGGGTCAGCTCGCCGGTGATCTTGGGCGGGTTCGGCGTCTTCTCGTTGGCCTTCGCTTCGGCGACCATCGCGGCGGTCACCTCACCCTTGACCAGCTTCTTTCCGTCTTCGCTGACGAAGTAGAAGTCGAACGGGCCATCGGTCTTCGAGCCGGTGGCGGCGATGGTGTAGGAGTACCAGGTCGAGTTCTCGGTGGGTTTGACCTGTGCGGTGATGATCGAGGCGATGGCCTCGTCCTTGGTGCCGCGGGTGCCGTCGCCGTAGTTGGTGAATGAATACCCGATGGTTTGGACGATGGGGAAGACCACGAGGCCGGTGAGGAACAGCAGCCCTGGGAGGATGTATTTCAGGGGGATGGTGCGCTTCGAGATGTAGACGACAGCGATGATCCCGACGGCGAGCAGCAGGCAGCCGAGGCCGAACCAGAGCTCTTGGGCGATCAGGACGGGAAGGAGCCAGACCGTGACGCCCGCCACCAGGGACAGGCCGACGATCTTGAGGATGAGTTCACCGAGATTGGTGGAGCGCGAGTCTCGGGCAGCTCGCGCCGGTTTCGCAGCATTGTTGGCCGCCATTGGTGCAACCTTTCGGGTTCGCGGGCAGCGGCGCCCGCTGGGCAGAGTCGGAGGGGATCGGCCCCGGCGCCCGCCATGGGCACTCCCGGTGGCGGGGCCGGTGCCGGTTACGCCGGTGCCCCGCCACGGTCGCGGCGGGGCACCGGTCTCGCACGGCTGAGGGTCAGCCCGCGATGGCCTTGGCGATGGCGTCGCCAGCGCTCTTCATCGCGGCTTCCGGCTCTGCGTCACCGCTGACGACCGTCGACTGGGCCTTGCCCAGCGGTGCCCAGATCGCGGCCATTTCCTTGATGTTGGGCATCGGGTCGCCCTTCTCGGCGAGCTCGCCGAACTTGGCGGTGTTGGCGTCCTCCGCGGCCAGCTTGGCGTTCAGTTCCACCAGGGCCGGGGGACGCGGGTCGACCTTGTACAGCGCGGTCTGGATCTCTTCCGAGGTCAGGGCCTCGTTGATGAAGGCCTCGGCGACGGTCTTGTTCTTGGCCTTGGAGGCGACGAACATGGCCTGCGCGCCGGTGAAGGCCTTGGCGGGCTGGGCGCCCTCGAAGCCGGGGATCGCGCTCAGGGTGAAGTCGATGTTGGCCTTCTTGGCGTCCGACAGCGCCCACGGGCCGGAGACCATGTAGGCGCACTTGCCCTCGGTGAACAGCGAGATGTTGTTCTTGCCGTCGATCGAGGTCTTGAGCACGCCGTCCTTGGCCAGGGCGGCGATCTTCGTCGCGGCCTCGACGGAGCCGGGCTTGCCGACGCCCATGTCCTTGGGGTCGTAGGAGCCGTCAGCGCTCATGGCGAACAGGTAGCCGCCACCCGAGGTGAACAGCGGCTGCATGTGGTAGGCGTCGCCCTCCTGGCCGACCGGGAGGCACAGCGGGTTCTCCGCGCCGGAGGCCTTGGCGGCGGTGACCAGCTCTTCGATGCTCTTCGGCTCGACCGTGGTCAGCTTGTTGTTGCGGAACAGGCCGATGGTCTCAACGGCGTACGGGGCACCGTAGCTCTGCCCGTTGAACTGCATGGCCTTGACCGCGATGGGCGACAGCTTCGCAACGGCGGCCGAGGGAATCTGCACCGGCGAGATCGCGGAGTTCTGGACCATGTTGCCGATCCAGTCGTGGGCGCCGAGCACCACGTCGGGGCCGTTGCCAGCCTGGTTCGCGGTGATGAAGTTGGTCTGCAGGTCCTTCGACACGGCCTGGACGGCGATCTTGATGCCCTGCTTCTTGGCGAAGGCTTCAGTCGCGGACTGCAGGGCGGCGGCGCGCTTGTCGTCCGACCAGATGACGAGGTCGGCGTTGGCGTCGCGGACGACCGGGCCGTCGGTGGGGGCAGCGCTGGCGCTGCCGCCGGGCGCGGCCGAGGTGGTGGGGGTAGTGGTGCCGCCGCACGCGCTGAGGGTGGCGGCGAGGCCGGCGACCACCGCGGTCGCCAGGATGCTACGGCGCATCGGACTCTCCTTTGATGAAGATCGGGCAGCTGGGAAAGTGGCTGCCGCTCCTAGATTGCGTTCAGCCTATCCCCACGCGAGCATCTCTTGCAAAGTTTTCTGTAACTTTCAGGTAACGTTTCGGATAGCATGTGCGCACGGGCACAGAAAGGGAGCAACGTGGCATCCGAAATACGGACTCGCTTGGCAGATCTCGCCGAGCATGCGGGGGTTTCCACCGCGACGGTGTCTCGCGTCCTCAACGCGCGTCCTGGAGTCTCCCGGGAGGCGCGCAGGGCGGTGCTGGCGGCCCTCGACGTGCTCGGCTATGAACGCCCCGAACGCGCGAGGACCCGCTCAAGTGGCCTTGTCGGCCTGGTAACGCCCGAGCTGACCAACCCGATCTTCCCGCAATTCGCCCAGGCCATCGAGGACCGGTTGATCGAGCACGATTTCACCACGGTGCTCTGCACGAGGACCCCGGGCAGCCCCACGGAGGAGGACTACCTGACCACGCTGTTCGACCACGACGTCGCCGGTGTGATCTTTCTCTCGGGGGCGCACGCCGACGTGACGCAGTCCCATGAACATTACAAGCGGTTGCGGGAACGGGGCCTCCCGATCGCGCTCATCAACGGCTACATCGAGGGCATTGAGGCCCCGTTCTTCGCCACCGACGACGCCGCGGCCACCGAGCTGGCCGTCAACCACCTGGTCGCGATGGGGCACGAGCGGCTCGGCCTGGCGATCGGGCCGGAACGCTACGTCCCGGCGCTGCGCAAGCGGGACGGCTTCGTGGCGGCCACCGCCGCGGCGGGTCTCCCGGGCGGGCACGTCGTGTCGTCGATGTTCACGGTCGAGGGCGGGCAGGTAGCGGCGGCGCAGCTGATCCGCGAGGGCTGCACCGGCATCATCTGCGCCTCAGACATGATCGCCCTCGGGGCGATCCGCGCCGCCCGGTCGCTGGGCCTGCGCGTCCCGGCCGACGTGTCGATCGTCGGGTATGACGATTCGGCGCTGATGAGTTTCACCGACCCCCCGATGACCAGCGTCCGCCAGCCGGTGGACGCGATCACCCGCGCGGCGACGGCGGCGCTGATCGGCGAGATCGCGGGTATCCGCCCCATGTACGCCGAGATGCTGTTCCAGCCCGAACTGGTGGTGCGTTCGACGACGGGCCGGGCACCGAACCTGGGCGAGGTGGCGGCGATCCCGGCGGTGCGCTGACGGCGAGGGCGCCCGGGGCGCTAGGGTCACACCCATGACCGAGACGATCGAGATCCACGTCATCGCCGACTCGACCGGTGAGTCGGCGGTGCGCATCGCACGGGCCGCCCGGGCGCAGTTCCCGCAAGCCAACTTCGAGATCGTCCGGCACCCGCGGGTGGGCCGCACCGAGGCGATGCTCAAGGCGCTGGAGACGCTGAAGGAACGCGCCAATCACCCCATCGCGGTGTTCTTCACCCTGGTCAACGATGAGTTGCGCAGCCTGGTCATCAACGCCTGCCGGGACCTGGACCTGCCCTATGTCGACCTGATGGGGGACGCGCTGCGCGCGCTGGAGAAGGTGTCGGGCCTTCCCGCCGACCAGGTCGCGATGCGCCCGGTCGGGGTCGAGGCCGACTATTTCGTGCGGATCTCGGCGATGGAGTTCGCGGTGCGCAACGACGACGGCGCGATCCCCGAGGCGCTGCGCGAGTGCGACATCTGCCTCATCGGCGCGTCCCGCTCGGGCAAGACCCCGCTGTCGATCTACCTGGGCTACCTGGGGTACAAGGCCGTCAACGTGCCGCTGGTGCCGGGCATCGAGCCTCCTGCGGAGCTGTTCGGGGTGGACCGGTGGCGCATCGTGGGCCTGACGATCGACGCCGAGCGGCTGCTCAGCATCCGCAACCGGCGGGTCAAGGGGCTCGGCGGCTTCGGCACCAAGGACGGCTACGCCGACCTGGTGAAGATTTACGACGAGCTGGACGAGGTCGGGCGGATTCAGCGCAAGCTCGGGGCGCCGATCGTCGATACCACGGGGCTGGCGCTGGAGGAGGCAGCGGCCCGCGTCATCGACATCGTGGACGAGCGGGCCCGGCGGGCCGGGGCCCAGCTGCGGCGTCCGGCAGGGCAGCTGAAGATCAAGCCGTGATCCCGGTTTCTGCCTGACCCGGGAGGAGGAGCGGCCCTGCCCGGCAACAGCGCTGCCCGTGGCTAACCCCACGCAAGCTGGGGCAGCCGAGCTCGGCCGTCCGTCGGAGGTGCCGGAGGAAGGGTCCACAGCGGAGTGGAAGACTATGACGGAATGGTGGCGGTCAAGATGACACCAAGGGTGCCCGGCGTCGAGAACTTTCTGCTCGTGTTCGACCGCAGGGCAGGGGAGCTGGTCAAGGAGACTGGCTGGTCACTTCCCCGTTCGCGGTATCGGCTCTGCCCGGACGAGAAAACCGCCCCCACTGGATTGTCTTTAGTGAGAGGCGGTCCTGCCATGGTCGGGGTGACAGGATTTGAACCTGCGGCCTCATCGTCCCGAACGATGCGCGCTACCAAGCTGCGCCACACCCCGATTGGCCCGAGGGCCGAAGGAGAGTCTAGCCCATGAATGCACCGATCACGCAACCGGCAGCAGAGTGAGCAGGCTGACCTCTGGTCGGCACGCGAACCGGTAGGGGGCGAAGGGGGACGAACCGACCCCGGCGGACACGTGCAGCAGGGCCGTGTGGCCACCGTGGGTGTGGGTGGAAAGACCCTTGGCACGGGCGGGTTCCAGGTCGCAGTTGGTGATGATCGCGCCCTTGAACGGGACGCAGACCTGGCCGCCGTGCGTGTGCCCGGCGACGATGAGGTCCATCCGGTCGGCGGCCATGGCGTCGAGGAGGCGCAGGTAGGGGGCGTGCGTGACACCGATGTTGAGGTCGGCGTCGTCTGGGGGGCCCGCGACGAGGGCGTAGTCGTCCAGCCCGAGGTGGGCGTCGTCGGTGCCACGGAACGCGATGGTCCGCCCCGCGACCGCAAGCTTCACCCGGCGGTGCGTCAGGTCCTGCCACCCCCACGACTGCATCCGGTCCCGCAGGTCCCGCCAGGGCAGGTCGCGGGGTGGTGAGTGCTCCTCCCGGTGGGCGGTGGAGCGCAGCAGATAGGCCGCCGGGTTGCGGAACTTCGGGCGGTAGTAGTCGTTGGAACCGAATACGAAGACCCCGGGCGTGCCGCGCAGCCCGGCCCAGGCCTCGAACAGGGGCTCCATCGCCTTCGGCTCGGCGAAATTGTCCCCCGTGTTGATGACTAGGTCTGGCTCAAGGCTGGCCAGGCCCGCCAGGAAGCGCAGTTTCGCGCGCTGCCGCGCGACCAGATGGACGTCCGAGAGGTGCAAGACCCGCAGCGGTGCCTGACCGGCGGGCAGCACCGGCAGCTCGAACCTGCGGACGCAGAACATCCGGGCCTCCGCCAGCCCCCACGAGAACCCCGCGGCACCGATGCCAGCACCAGCGATCAGCGCGCGGGAGAAGAACCCCCTCACCGGTCGGGCGTGGGCTTGGGCTTGGGGGGTGCCGGGGTGGGCGACGGCTCCTCTTCGCGAGGCTCAGGGCCACGAGAAATCCTCAGCATGATGGTCGAGAACTTCGGCGCGGTGCCGGAGGGGGAGATCCCGAGGAAGGTCCCCACCGGCCGGTCCGAGTACTGGGGGAACTCGGCCGTCGAGAAACCGGCCTCCTCCAGCGTCGCCTTCGCCTGATCCTTCGACATGCCAGCCACACTGGGCACCGGCACCCGCTCACCGACCAGAATCCGGCTAGGCGGTTCGGTGAACCTGGTGTTGGGCCGCCCGTCGAGACCGGCGAGCATCGCCTCGCGCCAGATGACGCCGGCGTTCACGCCGAAGCCGCGGATGAAGGTCCCGCTCGGCAGCCGCAGGTTGTTCAGAGTCCGCTTGCGCCCGTCCCAGAAGCTCTTGGACTCCACGCCCTTGTCGACGGCGATCATCGCGGTACCCGCCAGCTCGGGGGTGAAACCGGCGAGCCAGATGGCCATGTTCAAGGCGCTGGTACCGGTCTTGGCGGCCTGCGAGTACGAGCGCGGCAGGGCGACGGCACGTGCGGTCCCGTGGCTGGGCGGGCCGGTCAGCATCTTGGTCACCGCGTCGGCGACCTCGGGCTCGATCACCTTCTGGCAATCCTGCGGCGGAACCTCGATGGCCTTGCCGTCCCGGGACGTGATAGAGGCCAGAATCCGCGGCTTGCAGCGGACGCCACGGTTGGCGATCGTCGCATAGGCCTCGGTCATCGACAGCGGGGTGATATCGATGGCGCCGAGCACGAAGGTGGGGTACTGCTCGCTCAGCATGGACTTACCGTCG
The DNA here is from genome assembly GCA_030529455.1 of Propionibacteriaceae bacterium. Classification (GTDB taxonomy): domain Bacteria; phylum Actinomycetota; class Actinomycetes; order Propionibacteriales; family Propionibacteriaceae; genus JAUMWV01. The sequence continues at coordinate 10,934 of JAUMWV010000038.1, forward strand.
GAGCGCTCCAGGCCGAGTTTCTCGGCCATCTGGACGCTCTCGCAGATACCGACATCGCGCAGCAGCTGCACGTAGAAGGTGTTCACGGACTGGGCCGTGGCCTTGGCGATATCGATGATGCCGTAGTTCGACCCACCGTTACTGACATTCCACTTATTGTCGGGGCCGCGGGCGATCACCGGCCCGTCACAGCCCCGGAAACGCTGCCCGTGGAAATTGATCTTGTTGGGGGAGGCGTAGGACTTCGATGCCGGGAAACCCTTCTCGAATGCCGCGGCGAGGGTGAACATCTTGAAGGTCGAACCCCCGTGGTAGCCCTCCGCGCCACCCATCTTCCGGCTGACGGCGTAGTTGTAATAGGACTGGCCGGGTTCTTCGCCCTGCGTTGGGCGGGACTGGGCCATCGCGACGATGTACCCGGTCGAGGGCTGGATCAGCACCGAGGTCGAAATGACCGGGTCCGTCGGTTTGACCATGTCGCGGATGGCCTCTTCCGTGGCGTCCTGGACCTTCGGGTCAAGCACGGTCTGAATCGTCAGGCCGCCCCGGTTCAGCAGGTTCTCCCGCTCCTCCCGTGTCGCCCCGAGGTGGCTCATCTCGTCCGACAGCAAGACATTCTTGACGTACTCGCAGACGTGTGGGTACCGGGCCGATACGCAGCCCTGCTTGATCTCTTGGACCTTGCTCTTATCGAAGGGCTCGGCGTTGGCCTCGGCCTCCTGTTCCGCGGTGATATAGCCCTCCCGCCTCATTTCGCCGAGGACGAAGCTGCGCCGGTTGAGTGCCCGCTCGGGATTGCGGATCGGGTCGGCATCTGAGGGGTACTTCACCAGGCCCGCCAGCAGCGCCGCCTGCGCGATCGTCAGCTCCGAAGCCGTCGTGCTGAAATACCGGCGGGCGGCCGCCTCTACCCCATAGGCGCCCGCGCCGTAATAGGCGATGTTGAGATATCCCTCAAGGATCTGGTCCTTGGTCAACTTCTTTTCCAGGGCGATGGCGTAGCGGAGCTCGCGGATCTTGCGCTCCATGCTCGCCTCGATGGCTTTCTCCTGGGCGACCTTGTCGCCCTCGTAGAGCGCCTTCTCGAACAACACCATCTTGACGTACTGCTGAGTGAGGGTCGACCCGCCGCCGGTCACCTCACCGGCGCGGGAATTGCGCACCAGCTGGCGCATGATGCCCTCCAGGTTGATGGCGCCATGCTTGTAGAAGGTCTTGTCCTCGATCGCGATCTGGGCCTGCTGCATGATCGGGGCGATCTTCTCGAGGGGAACGTTCACCCGGTTCTCGTTGAAAAACGTCGCCATGACCGACCCGTCGGCCAGCAGCACCTGGGAGCGTTCCGAGCGGGGCGGGACCTCGAGTTCCGCGGGCAGGTCGTCGACGGAGTCGCTCGCCACCTTCGCGGCGCTGCCGACCACGGACGCGAACGGAAACGCCAGCCCGGCGAGCAAGAGGCCAGACACCGCGCTCACCACGAGGAACATGCCGAGGGCGTAGAGCCGCCGCGTCGTTGGATTACCTGCCATGCGTACAAGGGTACGTGACGGTTCGGACAATTCTTTAGTCCGCGCTGCCCCCGGCCTCCAGCCGAGGTTGAGACCGCGCGGGCGGGCTGGGCAGATCCCCGCGACCCGCCCGCCGACGAACTGGCGCCATGGGGGTATAGCGTTCTCACCCCCTAGTGAGGTAGGTTCGGCGCAAGCAGGCTCACGCGTGATGGAGGAAGGCGCCGTGGCGACACCTGACGACGACTGGACGCTTAGGGCGAAGTGCCGTGGGATGGAGGATGCGCTCTTCCCAGAAGGCAAGGACCAGAAGCGAGCCCGCGTGGTGTGCAACGGCTGCCCGGTCCGCAAGGAATGCCTCGCCGAAGCCCTCGACAACCGGATCGAGTGGGGCGTGTGGGGCGGCATGACGGAACGGGAACGGCGGCAGTTGCTGCGCCAGCGTCCAGACATCACCGACTGGCGGGCCGTGCTGCTCGGCCCGGAGAACCCGGTGGACGTGGCCGTCCGTGGGTTCCCCACCCGCGGCGTGGAACCCTACGGGGTTCGCCGCCGCGGCTGAGGTCACCCTAAGCTTGACCCCATGACCAAATGGGAATACTTCACCGCGCCGATCCTGAGCCACGTCGCCCAGCAGATCCTCAACAACTTCGGTTCCGAAGGGTGGGAGCTCGTCCAAGTCGCTCCCGGCCCGAACCCGGACACCATGGTCGGCTATTTCAAGCGCCCGGTCGAATGAGCACGCCCGCCCAGCGGCTCGCCGGGCTCGGCCTGGAGCTGCCGCCGGTCGCCGCCCCGGTCGCGGCCTACCAGCCCGCCGTGCGTGTCGGCAACCAGGTGATGACCTCGGGGCAGCTGCCGTTCAGCGGGGGCGCCCTGCTCCACACGGGTAAGGTCGGGGCCGAGGTCAGCGCCGAAGACGCCCAGCACTGCGCACGCATCGCCGGGCTGAACGCGCTGGCGGCGGCGGCCGCCGCCGCCGGTGGCCTGGACCGGATCGCCTCGATCGTGAAACTCGTGGTGTTCGTCGCGAGCGAGCCGTCCTTCACCGGCCAGCCGCAGGTCGCCAACGGCGCCTCCGAGCTGATGCAGCAGGTGTTCGGAAGCCAGCACGCCCGCAGCGCCGTCGGCGTCAGCGTGTTGCCGCTGGACGCTCCGGTCGAGGTGGAGCTGATCGCCGAACTGGCCTGAGGAGCGTACTCAGCGCAAGATCCGCTGCCTGAGCCGGGCCAAATCCCGGATCGTCAGGCGGCGGAAACCGTTGTCGATGATGCCGCGCGAAGCCAGGTCCGTCAGCGTCCGGTTGACCGTCTCCCGGGTCGCGCCAACCATCGCGGCGAGTTCGCTCTGGGTCAGCTCGTGCGCGACCAGGATGCCCTCGGGGCGGGGCTCGCCAACCGCGTCCGCGAGGTGCAGCAGCATCGCCGCGACCCGCCCGGGCACGTCGTTGAGTGACAGGCCCGTGATGACCAGATCGGCGCGCCGCAGCCTGTCCACCAGCTGGTGGATGAATGCCGCGGTCAGGCTGGGGTGCCGGGCCATCAGCTCGCGCAGCGCGTCCTGGGGCAGGCGCGCGAGTTCGACCGCGGTGACCGCGGTGGCGCTGGAGGAACGGCGCCCGCCGTCGAGGGCGGAAAGCTCGCCGAAAATACTGGCGGGGCCCAGCAGCCGCAGCAGTGAATGGCGGTTGTCCGGGGCCGTGGGGTTGCCGTGACCCCGGCACAGTTTCACCTTTCCGCTGAGGACGAAATAGATGCCGTCGGCTGGGTCGTGTTCCCCGAATATGATTTCTCCGCGCCTCATCCGGCGCAGAACCAGGGCAGAGCCGAACTCGCTCGCAGCCTCCGGTGAGAGTTCCCGAAACACCGGCAGTGCCATCACGCTGACAACAGTGTTCATGCAAGCCTCCAAATGTCACGCCAAGGTCATCGTCCCACAGGTAAGGCAACCCTGAGTGCGATCCCGCTGCCTTGTGTCTCACGTGGCCCGGATGGACGCCGAAAAAGATCATCTAGTCTTGCAACGTGACTGACGACCAGTTGAAGCACCGGGCCGAGCGGGTGTTCCGCGTCCTCGGTGAGTGCTATCCCCGGGCGCGGGCCGAACTGGACTTCACCTCCCCCTTCGAGTTGCTGATCGCGACGATACTGTCGGCCCAGTCCACCGACCGCCGGGTCAACACCGTGACCCCGACCCTGTTCGCCGCCTACCCGGACGCGGCGGCCCTCGCCCTCGCCGACCCGTCCGCGGTCGAGCAGATCATCCGCCCGACCGGTTTCTTCCGGGCCAAGACCGAGGCGATCCTCCAAACCTCCGCCCGGCTGGTCGCGGAGTTCGGCGGTGAGGTTCCCGCCAGCCTGGAGGACCTGGTGACGCTGCCAGGGGTCGGCCGCAAGACGGCCAACGTGGTGCTCGGCAACGCTTTCGGTATCCCCGGCCTGACACCCGACACCCACTTCATGAGGGTGTCGGGCAGGCTGGGGTGGACGAGCTCCACAACGCCGGACGCCATCGAGTCCGATGTGGCCGCGCTGTTCGCCCCGGACGACTGGGTGCAGCTCTCCCACCGCCTGATCTGGCACGGCAGGCGCCGCTGCCACGCGCGCAACCCGGCCTGCGGAGCCTGCCCGGTCGCGGCCGACTGCCCCTCGTTCGGGGAGGGCGAGACCGACCCGCTGAAGGCGGCGGCGCTGGTGCGGGAGCCCAGGCGATGACCCGCCGGAGTGCCGCAGCGGGGATACTGGTCGCCGCGTTCTTGCTCGGCGGGTGCGCGGGCCGGGCGATCCCCGCCCCAGTGGAGGAATCCCCGCCCGACCTCGCGCGGCTGCGGGAGGCCGCCGGGCTGCCCGCCTGCCCACCCACGGACGCCGCTGCCGCGGCCATCCCCGACGGCCTGCCACAGACCGCCCTCGACTGCCTGGGCGGCGGCTCCACGGTCAACCTCGCCGGGCTGCCGCGGGCGAAGATGGTGGTCAACCTGTGGGCCCAGTGGTGCGGGCCGTGCCGCGAAGAGTCCCCCTACCTGGCCGAGGCGAAGACCCGGCTCGACGGCAAGGTGCAGTTCGTCGGCATCAACTACACCGACCCCCGCGAAGACCTGGCGATCGAGTTCGCTGGCCTCGTCGAATGGACCTACCCGCACATCGCCGACCCGGAACGCACCCTGCGGGGGCCGCTGCGGGTCACCGGGCTGCCGCTGACGCTGTTCGTGGACGCCGAGGGCCGCATCGTCGGGCGGCACGTGGGCGTGGTCACCTCGACCGAGCAGCTGATGGGGCTCGTGGCGCAGCACCTGGGGGAGAGGTGACGCCGCTGGAACGGCTCGCGGCGGCCGCGTCCGGGGGCCTGAGCGAGATCGCGACGGTCCGCGGCCCCGTGCCGCCGCTGGCCCGCAAGGCGGCCGTGCTGGTGCTGCTCACCGAGGGCCCCGAACCCGAGGTGACGCTCATCGAACGAGCCCCGACGCTGCGCAACCACGCTGGCCAGATCGCCTTCCCCGGCGGCGCCCTGGACCCGGCGGACGAATCCGCCGTCGCGGCCGCGCTGCGGGAAACCGAGGAAGAAATCGGGCTGCCGCCACAAGAGGTGCGCGTCCTCGGCAGCCTGCGGGAGGCCTGGGTTCCGGTCAGCGGCTACGGCGTCACCCCGGTCCTGGGGGCCTGGGATGGCCGCCACCCCGTCCGCCCGGTCCACCCAGCGGAGGTGTCGGCGGTGCTGAGGCTGCCGGTGGCTAGCCTCGCCGACCCGGCGACGCGGGCGTCCTCGGTGCACCCGAGCGGTCACGTCGGCCCGGCTTTCGTGCTGGACCACCTGTTCATCTGGGGATTCACCGCGCACCTGCTGAGCTGGGTGCTGGAACTGGGCGGATGGGCCCGCCCATGGGACGCGGCTAGGCTGCTAGAAGTGCCCGCGCGGTTTCAGCGAGACCGCACGCCGAACCGATGAGGAGAGACCCCATGTTCCGACGGACCCCCGAATGGTGGCGAAGCGCCGTGGTCTACCAGATCTACCCTCGCTCCTTCGCCGACAGCAACGGCGACGGGATCGGTGACCTGCCGGGCATCGTCGGGCGGCTCGACTACCTCGCCACGCTGGGCGTCGACGTGATCTGGCTGTCGCCGGTGTACGCCTCTCCGCAGGACGACAACGGCTACGACATCAGCGACTACCAGGCGATCGACCCCATGTTCGGGACGCTGGACGACATGGACGAGCTGATCGCCGCCGCCCACGACCGGGGGATCGGGGTGGTCATGGACCTGGTCGTCAACCACACCTCGGACGAACACCCCTGGTTCCAGGAATCCCGGGACCCGGCCTCGGGCAAGCGAGACTGGTACATCTGGCGTCCGGCCAGACCGGGCCACGTCCCGGGGGAGCCTGGGGCCGAACCCTTCAACCACGGTTCGGTGTTTGGGGGATCGGCCTGGTGCTACGACGAGCGAAGCGGCGAATACTACCTGCACGTCTTCTCCCGCAAACAGCCCGACCTGAACTGGGACAATCCCGAGGTCAGGCAGGCGGTCTACGCCATGATGCGCTGGTGGCTGGACCGGGGCATCGACGGCTTCCGCATGGACGTCATCAACATGATCTCGAAACCCCAACCCCGCGACGGCCACGTCGCGCCCGGCGAGACCTACGCCTGGGACGTGACCCCCATCGACGGCCCCCGGATTCACGAGTTCCTCCGCGAGATGCACGCCGAGGTGTTCGCGGGGCGGGACCTGCTCACGGTCGGTGAGATGCCGGGGACCACGCCGGAGCGGGCGCTCGTCTACACCGATCCCGCGAACCGCGAGGTCAACATGGTGTTCCAGTTCGAGCACATGGACATCGACACCCAGCCGGGCAAGGCCAAATGGGCCCACCGCCCCCTGCGCCTGCCCGAGCTGAAGGCGAGCCTGGGCCGGTGGCAGGACGTGCTCGGGGACGTCGGCTGGAACTCCCTCTACTGGAACAACCACGACCAGCCGCGGATCGTCAGCCGGTGGGGTGACGACTCTGGGCCGCACCGGGTCGCCTCGGCGAAGGCCCTCGCCACGGTGCTGCATCTGCACAAGGGCACGCCCTACATCTACCAGGGTGAGGAATTGGGCATGACCAATGCCGGGTTCACCGAGATCGGGCAGTACCGCGACATCGAATCGCTGAACGCCTACGCGGACGCGCTCGCCTCGGGCGCCGACCCGGCCGACATGCTGGAGTCGCTGGCGGTCAAGAGCCGCGACAATGCCCGCACCCCGATGCAGTGGGACGCGAGCCGTCACGCCGGGTTCACCACGGGCGAGCCGTGGCTGCCGGTGACCGGCAACTACGCCGAGATCAACGCCGCCAGCCAGGTCGGCGACCCCGAGTCGGTCTTCGCGCACTACCGGCGGCTCATCGGGCTGCGGCACGACCACGAGATCGTGCGGTTGGGACGCTTCGACCTGCTGGAACCCGGCCACGAGCAGGTATACGCCTTCACCCGGACCCTCGGCGATCAGCGGTGGCTGGTGGTGGCGAACCTGTCGAGCCGCAGCGTCCGCGTCCCCGATTCCATCGCTGGTTTCGACGTGACCGGGGAGATCCTGGTCAGCAACCCGTCTGGGCAGCCGGGGACGCTGGCGCCCTGGGAGTCCCGCGTCCTCAGCGTGAACTGAGCCGGGAGCCCGCCGACTAGTCGGCTATTCGGCCGGGTCGGTCGGTTTGACGGTGATGGACAGCACCTGGGGCTGGCGTTTCAGCGCTGCGGTGAGCGCCTTGAGCGTCGCGTTCAGCTCGTCGATGCTCGCTTCGGGTTTGCGGATCTTCTTGAGGCTGCTGCGCCCGATGAGCGCGCACACCGCCGCGATGATGAGCGAGGCCACGGCGACGAGCACGAACCCCCAAATGAAGGCCGACCAGGTGCCCAGGCTGGTGAAGGTGTCGAGCAGCCAGCCGACGGTGAGCGCACCGGCGATGAGCAGCATCCACAGGGCGTGCAGCGCGAAAGTCAGGGCGGCGCCGAAGAGCCCACCGCCGTAGGCCGCGCGCTTCGCGGTGGGGCGCAGCTCAGTCTTGGCCAGCTCGTACTGGTAGTTGATGACAGACTTCAATTCCTCAGCGATCTGTTTGATCTGGGACTTCGGTTCGGGCGTCGCCATCGTGCTCCTTTCGCTGGGAGCGAGCCTACTGCCTCACAGACTGATTCGCAGTCCGGGTTCCGGGGCGGTGAGCGGGGCCGTGAACTCGTCGTGGGCGGCCTGGGCGCGCCAGCACACGAGCTGGAACGGGAGCTTGAGGTGCTCCGAGGCGCTCGCCGAGTCGTCGTAGAGGGCCCCGACGTCGGCGAGGAGTCCGTCGAGGGCGGACGGGCTGAGGCGGCGGGCGAGCGGCTGGTCGCGGACCAGGTCCAGCATCGCGGCGCGAGAGATCGGACGCCACACCCGGAACTGGCGCTGTTCGAGGTCGCGGTAGTGGTTGCTGCGCCGCACCTCTTCGATCGCGTCCACCCCGTAGTCACCGGCCATTGCCAGGGGGTCGAAGTGGCGCAACAAGGCGATTAGGCGTTTCACCCAGGGCACCGAATCGTCGCGGATGAGGACCGAGACCGCGAGCCTGCCGGTGGGGCGCAGGGTCCTGGCGATCTGGGGCAGCGCGATCCCGGCCTTGATCTCGGACAGCCAGTTGTGCATCGCCACGGCGTCGAACTGGAGCGGTTCGAAGGGCAGGTGTTCGGCCTGGGCGGCGACGACGGCCTCGCAGCCGTCGAGGGCGCGCGGACGCGGATGGGCCCAGAACACCTCGTGGCTACGCTCGGCCAGCAGGCGGGGCAGCATCGGCCCGCCACCGAGGACGAGGACGCGCGGGCACCCGCCCAGGAGCCAGTCGAGGGCTGCGGGCGGGAACCAGGTGGTCGTGGGCATAGTCTCCAGTCGTCCGTCTTCGGTTATCCACAGTCGTGGGTCGGCGACGAATGTTATCCACATTCGGGGTCCGGCGGCGCTCCGCCACACCTATCCACCCATCGTAAAGACATGAAGAGCGAATTGCCGCGGTTGCTGATTACTCGGGACCCGACCTTGGCGGAGGTGGTGCTCGCCAGCGCGGCGGCGCTGGGAGCCCACGTGGTGGTGGCCAGGGACGCCGAGAGCGTGCGGCGGGTGTGGCGCACGGCCGACGCGGTGCTGGTCGGTGCCGACGCCGCCGAGCTGGTGGTCTCGCTCGGCCTCGCGCACCGGCCCCGGGTGTTCCTGGTGGGCACCCGGGCCGAAGCGCTCGCGCCGTTCTCGGTCCCGCTCAAGGCGGCGGTCATCGTCTTGCCGGAATCGTCTGGTGTCCTGGCCGGGGTGCTCAGCGAGCAGGCCGCGGCGACGAAGACCAGGGCGGTCTGGCTGCTCGGCGCCGGGGGAGGGCTGGGCTGTAGCGTCCTGGCGGGGACGCTGGCCGCGCTCGCCGCGCGTAAGAACCGGGTCGCCGCGGTCGAGCTGGACCCTTACGGCGGGCTCGACCTGCTGTTCGGCGTCGAGCAGCAGCAGGGGTGGCGCTGGCCCGAGCTGTCCGCCGCGGTGGGGCAGCTGGACACGCTCAGCGGCCAGGTGCCGAACGGGGCGGGCGTCGACGTGATCGCGATGGGACGGGGCGGGTTCCGTCCCCCTCCGCCGGAGGCGATCCGGTCGGTGACCGAGTCCCTGGCCCGCACGCACGACGTGGTGGTGTTCGATGGTGGGCGCGACCGCCCTCCCGCGGAGGGGACCACGGTGTGGCTGCTGGTCGGGGGAGACATCCGGTCGGTGGCCGCGGCCCAGATCCTCGGGGACGAGGTGGACCTCGCCGACGCCGAGGTCGTGGTGCGCACCGGGCCGGGACGCTCCATCGCCCCGGAACTGGTCGCCGACACGCTTGGCCTGCCGCTGGCTGGGGCCGTCCCGACACACCGGAAGATTCCGCGGATGGTCGAGGCGGGGCGGGCGCCGGGCAGCGTCGGCGGGCGCTACCGCGGCGCGGTCGAGCGGCTGTGGCGGAGGCTGCAATGATCCCCGAAGCCGAACTGGAACAGATCAGGGAAAGGCTGGCGGTGACCGGCCGGATCTCCTGCGACGCGGCCGACGTGGCCCGGACCATGCGGGAATGCGGCCTGGTGGTCTCGGACGAGCGGGTGCTGGATGCGCTGGAATCGTTGCGGCGCGACAGCGTCGGCGCGGGGGTCTTGGAGGACCTGCTGAGGCTGCCCGGGGTGACCGACGTGCTGGTGAATGGGCCGCGGGAGGTGTTCATCGACCGGGGCCGCGGCCTAGAACCGGCGGATCTGCGGTTCGTCGACGACGCGCAGGTGCGGCGGTTGGCGACGCGGCTCGCGGCGAGCATTGGGCGCCGCCTGGACGATGCGAGCCCGTTCGTGGACGGGCGCCTGGCCGACGGCACCCGGCTGCACGCGGTGCTGGCCCCCATCGCCGAACCGGGCACGTGCATCTCGCTGCGTATCCCCGCCACGGCGGAGTTCTCGCTGGAGTCCTTCGTCGCGGCCGGGTCGATCCCGCCCGAGGGGGCGGAACTGCTGCGGGCCCTGGTGGCCGCCCGGGCGGCCTTCCTCATCAGCGGGGGAACGGGCAGCGGTAAGACGACGCTGCTCGCGGCGCTGCTGGCCGAGGTGCCCAGCTTCGAGCGGATCGTGATCGTGGAGGATTCGAGGGAGCTGCGGCCGAAGCATCCGCACTGCGTCCGGCTGGAGGGACGCCCGGCGAACGCCGAGGGCGCGGGCGGGATCGCCCTGACCCAGCTGGTTCGTCAGGCGTTGCGGATGCGTCCGGACCGCCTCGTGCTGGGGGAGGTGCGCGGAGCCGAGCTGTGCGACCTGCTGACCGCGCTGAACACCGGGCACGAAGGCGGGTGTGGGACGGTGCACGCCAACTCGATCGCCGACCTGCCCGCCCGGCTGGAGGCGCTCGCGGCGCTCGGCGGGATGAGCCGGGACGCCTGCCACGCGCAGGTCATCGCCGCGTTGGACGTGGCGATCCACGTTCGCCGGGACCGGTCGGGTCAGCGGATCGTGGAGAGCCTGGGGGTGTTCCGGCGCTCCTCGACGGGGGAGGTCTGGGTGGACGAGGCCGCCCGCTTCGAGGACGGCCGGGTGCGTTGGGGTACTGCCGCCGGGGCGCTCCAGGAGAGGCTGTCATGGCGGTGATGCTGGCGGCTCTGCTGGCCGGTGCCGTGACCTGGCTGCTGGTGCCAGGGTCCGGGCGGGGTCAGGTGGCCCGGCTCAGCGGGGTGCCCGAGGACCTCCCGCGGCGCCGGGGTTGGGCCTGGGCGGGGGCGGCGGCCGCCCTGGGGTGCGCGGGCATCGCCAGCCTGGGCGGGGTGCGGGCCCTGCTGTGGGCGGTGGCCGCCGGGTTCGCGGTAGGCACGCTGGCTGGC
>JAUMWV010000039.1 GCA_030529455.1 Propionibacteriaceae bacterium
CCCGCGATCCAGCACGCGGGCGATCTCGCGGCGATCCTGTCGGGGCTCAGCGAGGGGGAGGTGTTCTTCCTCGACGAGATCCACCGGATGAGCCGCCCGGCGGAAGAGATGCTCTACCTGGCGATGGAGGATTTCCGGGTAGATGTCGTGGTCGGCAAGGGTCCCGGGGCGACCGCCATCCCGATCGACATCCCGCGATTCACCCTGGTGGGGGCCACCACCCGCGCCGGGCTGTTGCCTGGGCCGCTGCGCGACCGCTTCGGTTTCACCGCGCAGCTGGACTATTACGAGACCGCCGACCTGCAGCGGATCGTCGAACGGTCCGCCCGGATGCTCGGCGCCGAGCTGACCCGTGAGGCCGCCTTCGAGATCGCCAGCCGATCCCGCGGGACGCCCCGGATCGCCAACCGGCTGCTCCGCCGCGTCCGCGACTACGCGCAGGTGCATGGCGACGGGCGGCTGACCCGGCCGGTGGCGGTGGCCGCTCTGGAACTGTACGAGGTCGACCCCCTTGGCCTGGACCGGCTGGACCGCGCCGTGCTCAGCGCCATGTGCGAGAGGTTCGGCGGGGGTCCGGTCGGGCTGTCCACGCTCGCGCTGAGCGTCGGGGAGGAGACCGAAACGGTCGCCGAGGTCGCCGAGCCGTTCCTGGTGCGTCAGGGCTTCCTCATGCGCACGCCGCGCGGGCGCGTCGCGACCCCGGCGGCCTGGCGCCACCTCGGGCTCGCCGCTCCACAGGAACGCACGCTATTCGACAGCGGCGGCGACTGAGATATCCTGTCTGGCGCATGTCCTCAACCGTCTGGAGCTGACCGCTATGGAAATCCTGTTGCTCTTCGCCGCGATAATCGGTGTGATGTACTTCCTGATGATCCGACCCCAGCAGAAGCGCATGAAGGAGCACCAGATGCTGGTGGACTCCCTCGGCGAGGGCCGCCGGATCATATTGACCAGCGGTCTCTTCGCCACCATCAAGCACGTCGGCGACACGCAGGCCATCGTGGAATTGGCCCCGGGCGTGGAGATCACGATCCTGCGCCAGGTCATCATGCGCGCCGTGAAGGCGGACGAGGAGGAGTTCGAGTACGCCGATGAGGCCGATGAGGATGGGGTCGCCGAACCGGTGAACGCTGACGCCGAGGCTATCGACCCGTTGCAGGTTCCCGCGGAGGATTCCGGGGACAACCGCGGCGAGACCGCCAGCTAGTTAGTGCCCTGGGCCGATAGCCCAGGCGATCAACAGAAACGACAATCAGTGGCAAGCAAATCATCACAATCCTCACCTGGGGTGACACTCGTCGTCATGATGGTGCTCGTGGCCCTGAGCTACGGGCTCATGGCCCTAGCCGGGACGTGGACGCCCCGGCTGGGCCTTGACCTGCGGGGCGGGACCACCATCACCCTAACGGCACGGACGACCGATGGGTCCAGTTCGATCCCAGCCGACCAGCTGGAGGAGGCCAGGCGGATCATCCAGCAGCGCGTCGATGGGCTCGGCGTGGGCGAGGCCGTCGTCACGACTCAGGGCGACCAGCACATCGAGGTCGCGGTGCCCGGCGTCCAGCAAGACGAACTGGTGCGCATGGTCGGCACCACCGCGCAGCTGGGCTTCCGCGCCGTCTACGGCTACGCCCCGATCCATACCGAGAGCGCGATCCCGGGCCTGCCGAAGAAGCCCGCCGAACCGCGTCCGCCCGCGACCCCGCCCGCCGAGCAGCCCACGATCGACACGCTGCTCGCCTGGCAGCCCAGCACGCACGACTTGGACGACTTCGACGCCTACGGATGCAAGGACCAGGCCGAGGACAACGCCGACGGCGCTCTGGTCGCCTGCAACCAGGAGGGCACCGAGAAGTACCTGCTCGGCCCCGTGCTCATCAACGGCACCAGCGTCACCGACGCGGCGGCGGTGCCACCACAGAACTCGATCAATTACGTGGTCAGCCTGAGCTTCGACGCCGACGGCGCGGACCGGTTCTTCAAAGCCACCAGCCAGCTCTATACCAAGAGCGACCCGCAAAACCGGTTCGCGATCGTGCTGGACTCCAAGGTGGTCTCGGCCCCGGTCCCGCAGGGACCCATCTCGGGCGGAGCGGAGATCTCTGGCGGGTTCAACCTGCAAAGCGCCACCGCCCTGGCCAATGTGCTCAAATACGGCGCCCTGCCGCTGGCCTTCGACGTCTCCCAGGTCGAGACGATCTCGGCCACGCTCGGCGGGGAGCAGCTGAGCGGCGGCATCATCGCGGGGATCATCGGCCTGGCGCTCGTCATCGTCTACGGTTTCGTCTACTACCGGGCGCTCGGCGCGGTGGTCGTGGGGTCGCTGGTGGCCGCCGCGATCCTGACCTACTCCGCCATGGTGCTGCTGGGCGAGGCCGTCGGTTTCGCGCTGAACCTGCCCGGCATCGCGGGCGCGATCGTCGCGATCGGCCTGACCGCGGACTCCTTCATCATCTACTTCGAGCGCATCCGCGATGAGATCCGGGAGGGCAAGCACCTGCGAGCCGCGATCGAGACCGGGTGGCAGCGGGCCCGCAGCACCATCGTGATCGCGGACATGGTGTCGCTGCTGAGCGCGGTCGTATTGTTCTTCCTAGCGGTCGGCGGCGTGCGGGGCTTCGCTTTCACGCTCGGCCTGACCACCCTCATCGACCTGGCGGTTGTGTTCTGGTTCACCAAACCGATCATGACCCTGCTCGGCCGGACCAAGTTCTTCGGTGAGGGACGCAAGTGGTCGGGCCTCGATCCCGAGCACATGGGGGTCTCCAGGTCCAGTCTGCTCGGGCTCCGCGTCCGTAGTTCCAAGCCCGTTCCGAAGGGGGCGTCATGACCCAGGCCAAACTCGGGCTGGCCCACCGGCTGTACTCCGGTGACCTGTCCTACGACTTCGTCGGCAAGCGGCGCCTCTGGTACCTCGTCTCGGCCATCGCCCTCATCGGCTCGATCCTCGTCCTCGCCGTCAAGGGGCTGACGCTGGGCATCGAGTTCCGTGGCGGCGCGGATTTCCGGGCCCCGACGCCGGTGACGGCGACCACCGTTGACGACACCCGCCGGGCGGTCGATGCGCTGAAGCTGCCGGACATGGAGTCTGTCTCGGTCCTGACGATCGGCGACAACACCGTCCGGGTCCAGACCCGCAGCCTCACCCCAGAAGAGGTGACCAAGGTCCGCCAGGCCATCGGCGAGCACGTCGGCATCTCACCCGACCAGGTCACCTATAGCCTGATCGGCGCCTCCTGGGGAGAGAAGATCACCCGCGCGGGCACCATCGCGCTGGTCGTCTTCCTGTCGCTGGTGATGGTCATGATCGCGATCTACTTCCGGGACTGGAAGATGTCGGTCGCGGCGATCATCGCGCTGCTGCACGACCTGGTCATCACCGTCGGGGTGTACGCGCTGGTCGGATTCACCGTCACCCCGACGACCATCATCGGGGTGCTGACGATCCTCGGTTACTCGCTCTACGACACCGTGGTGGTGTTCGACAAGGTGCGAGAAAACATCCAGGACCTGGACCTCCGCAACCGCAGCTACTCCGAGGCGGCGAACCTGGCCATCAACCAGGTCCTGATCCGCTCGATCAACACCACGGTGATCGGCGTGTTGCCGGTCGCCGCGCTCCTGATCGCCAGCTTCCTGTTCCTGCCTACCGGCCCGCTGATCGACCTGGGCCTGGCCCTGTTCGTCGGCATGATCGCGGGCGCGTATTCGTCCATCTTCATCGCGGCGCCGCTGCTGTCGGGGCTGAAGGAGCGAGAACCCGACATGGTGGCGCACCGGGCGAGGCTGGAGAAACGCGCCGCCAAGGCTGCCCGGGCCGAAAGCCAGGTCCGGGACCTGGGCGTGGAGGTCACCGTCGCGACGGAGGCGCCAGCCATCGCCAGGCGGCAGCCGGTCCGCAAGCTGTCCCGTGAGCAGCGGAGGCACACGTCATGAGCAACGTCGAGCTGATCGCTAGCCTGATCCGGAACGTTCCCGATTTCCCCAAACCGGGGGTGATGTTCAAAGACATCACGCCGCTGCTGGCCTCCCCGGCCGGTTTCTCCGCGACGGTGGACGAGTTGCTCGGCAACGCCCCGCCCGGCATCGACGTGGTGGTCGGCATGGAGGCCAGGGGGTTCATCTTCGCGGCCCCGGTCGCGTTGGCGCTGCGCGCCGGGTTCGTGCCGGTGCGCAAGCCGGGCAAGCTGCCCGGTGACGTGTTCAGCGAATCCTTCGCGCTGGAGTATGGCCACGAGACCCTCACGGTGCACCGCGACGCGATCCCCACCGGGGCACGGGTGCTGGTCATCGACGACGTGCTCGCCACCGGCGGTACCGTTGGCGCGACCGCGGGGCTGCTGCGGCAGCTCGGTGCGGAACTCGTCCACGTCGCCGTCGTCATGGAACTGGCCGACTTGGGCGGCCGGGCCTACCTGGCCGGGCACGGCGTGTCGAGTACGAGCGCGATCCTGACGGTGTAATGGCTGCGCGCCGGTCGGTGGAGGGACGCTCCCTGCCAGCTCTTGTCAGCTTGCCGCGGCTCACGGAATCCCCGTTCCGGGAGCTCGCCCGCCGGGTATTGGTCGCACTGCTGCTGATCCTGGTGAGTGCGCTCATCGTCTGGTTCGACCGGGACTCCTACGTCGACAACACCGCCGGGGACGGTGTGTCGTTCATCGACGCCGTCTACTACTCGACCGTGACCATCACGACCACCGGCTATGGCGACATCACCCCGGTCGCGCCACACGCCCGGCTCATCAACGCCCTCGTGGTCACGCCGCTGCGCATCGCCTTCCTGGTGCTGCTGGTCGGCACCACCATCGAGGTGCTCGCGAACGAGGGCCGCCGCCGGATGGCCGACTCGAAATGGAGGAGCAAGATGCGCAACCACACGGTGGTGATCGGCTACGGCACCAAGGGCCGCAGCGCGGTCAAGACGCTGCGGCGCAACGGGGTGCCCGCGGACAAGATCGTCGTGATCGACAGCAAGTCCGATTCCATCGCGGACGCCAATTCCGACGGGGTCGCCGCCTTCGAGGGCGACGCCACCCGCCGCGACCTGCTGCACCGGGCCGAGATCGCCAAGGCCCGGGAGGTCATCATCACGCTCGACCGGGACGATACCGCGATCCTCACGACCCTGACCGTGCGCCAGCTCAACCCCAACGCGGGCATCGTGGTGTCGGTCAGGGAGCACCAGAACGTGCCGCTGGTGCGCCAGTCCGGTGCCTCCTCGGTGGTCACCAGCTCCGACGCGGTCGGGCGGCTGATGGGGCTGTCGGCGGTCGGCCCCCACATCGGCGAGGTGATCCAAGACCTGCTGACCGCCGGCGAGGGACTGGAGGTCTATCAGCGCCTCGCCGAACCGCGGGAGGTGGGGCAGAACCCGGCCTCCGCGCCGGGGGAGCGAGTGCTGGCGGTGGTGCGCAACGGTACGCTGCGCCGGTTCTACGACCCGACGGTCGCCCGGATCGAACTGGGAGACGAGCTCATCGTCGTCCGCCGCAGCACCCCGAAAACCGGGACCGATCAGCGACCCGCGTCCACATAGTGACGCCTCCGGTGCTAGCGCGACTAGGATAGGAACCTCAAAACGGAGGTGAGCCAATGAGCGCTGAGAGCGAACCGGGGCGGTCGGCCGGTACGAGTACGCCAGGCGCGAACCCATCACCGGCCCTCGTTCGTTTCTCGACCGGGCCGGAACAGCCCCGGCTGCGGATGCGTCAGCGGCTGGCCCGGCTGGGAGCGACCAAGACGCCGCAGTCGGCCGTGCTAGATCCGCTGTTCAAGGTCGTTCGCTCCAACCATCCGAAGGCCGACCTGGCGCAGATCCAGCGCGCCTACCAGACCGCCGAGCACTACCACCGGGGCCAGACCCGCAAATCGGGGGACCCCTACATCACCCACCCGCTCGCGGTCACGACGATCCTCGCCGAACTGGGCATGACCGAACCGACGCTGTGCGCCGCCCTGCTGCACGACACGGTCGAGGACACCTCCTACACGCTGGACCAGCTGCGCGCCGATTTCGGCGACGAGATCGCCCTCCTGGTCGACGGCGTCACCAAACTCGACAAGGTGCAGTACGGCGACTCGGCCAAGGCCGAGACCATCCGCAAGCTCATCATCGCGATGAGCAAGGACATCCGGGTGCTGGTCATCAAGCTCGCCGACCGGCTCCACAACCTGCGGACCCTGGGGTTCCTGCGTCCCGACAAGCAGGTCCGGATCGCCAGGGACACGCTGCAGATCTTCGCGCCGCTGGCCCACCGCCTCGGCATGAATCACATCAAGTGGGAGCTGGAAGACCTCTCCTTCGCCACGATCGAGCCGAAGATCTACGACCAGATCGTGCGCCTAGTAGCCGAGCATGCCCCCCGGCGGGAACGCTACCTGCGCGAGATCATCGCCCAGGTGCAGCAGGTGCTGGCTGAGGCCAAGATCAAGGCGACGGTCTACGGCAGGCCCAAGCACTACTACTCCATCTATCAGAAGATGCTCGTCCGGGGCCGGGACTTCTCCGAGATCTACGACCTGGTCGGGCTACGCATCCTCGTTAACACCCCCCGCGACTGCTACTCGGTCCTCGGCGAGGCGCACCGGCACTGGAAGCCGCTGCCCGGCCGGTTCAAGGACTACATCGCGATGCCGAAGTTCAACATGTACCAGTCGCTGCACACCACGGTGCTCGGCTCGGACAACCGGCCCGTCGAGCTGCAGATCCGCACCCACGAAATGCACCGCCGGGCCGAGTACGGTGTCGCGGCGCACTGGAAGTACAAGATGAGCCGGGACCCCGACGCCGATGGCACGCCGCTGTCGTGGGTCCACTCGCTCAACCAGATGTCCCGCGAGGACGAGGACCCTGGCGAGTTCCTCGAATCGGTGCTGTTCGAGCTGCAGGCCGACGAGGTGTACGTGTTCACCCCGAAGGGGGAGGTGCTGGCCTTGCCGTCCGGCGCGACCCCGGTCGACTTCGCCTTCTCGGTCCACACCGAGGTCGGCTACCGCTGCATCGGGGCCAGGGTCAACGGGCGCCTCGTGCCCCTGGACTCCCGGCTCAACAACGGCGACCACGTCGAGGTGCTGACCTCCAAGGCCGACACCGCCGGGCCGAGCCGGGACTGGCTGAGCTTCGTCGCCAGCCCCCGGGCCAAGAGCAAGATCCGGCAGTACTTCACCCGGGAACGCCGGGACGAGGCCATCGAGCAGGGCAAGGAGGCGCTCGCCAAGCATCTGCGCCGGGCGGGCCTGCCGCTGCAGCGCCTGCTGACCCTGGAGTACCTGACCGCGGTCGCCGACACCATGCGGATCGCGAACGCCCAGGCGCTGTATGCCGCGGTCGGTGAGGGCCACGTCAGCGCGCAGTCGGTCGTCCAGAAGCTCATCCACCTCGCCGGTGACGTGGTCGCCGAGGACACTTACGAGGACCGGATGCTCCCGCGGACGCCAGCGCGCAGCGTCAACACCGAGAGCGGGGTCGTGGTACAGGGCGACCCGAGCGTCTACACCAAGCTCGCCAGGTGCTGCACGCCGCTGCCCGGCGACGACATCATCGGATTCGTGACGCGCGGCGGGGCGGTCTCGGTGCACCGCCGCGACTGCACCAACGCCTCGGCCCTGCTGAACCAGCCCGAGCGCCTGGTCAACGTGGCGTGGGCCGAGGGCCGCCAGTCCGTCTTCGTCGTGACGGTGCAGATCGAAGGGCTGGACCGCTCGGGGCTGCTGTCGGAGGTGACGAAGGCGCTGAGCGACGAGCGGGTCAACATCCTCGCGATGTCGGTCAACGCCAGCCGGGACCGCACCTTCAAGGGCAGGCTGTCCTTCGAATCACCGGACCCGAAACACCTGCAGCACGTCCTGGCCGTCATCCGCCGCGTCGACGGGATCTACGAGGCTTTCCGGGTGAACAGCTAGGCCCCGGTGCCCTTCAGCGAGGGCCGCGCGGTTCAGCGCTTGAACTCGTCAAGGGTGGCCTGAGCCTGCTCCAGCCACGAGGTGTAGGTGGCGATGGAATCGGAAGCGTCCTTGATCGCCCGCTGGTCGCCCTTGGCCTCGGCGGCGGCGAGTTTCTCCTCCAGCTTGGCGATGTGGGCGCTGAACATGGCGATGGTGTCTTCGGCGCGTTTGCGGGCCTCGGGGTCGGTCCGGCGCCACTCCTCCTCCTCGGCGTCCCGGATCGCTCCCTCAAGGGATCGGACCCGGTTGTCGAGGCCCCGGATCGCGTTGCGCGGCACGTGGCCGATCTCGTTGTAGCGCGACAGGAACTCGCGGAACTTCTCCCGCGCCGCCGCCAGGTCGGTGACGGGCAGCAGGGTCGCCTCGGCCTCGGCGAGCAGCGCCTCCTTAGCCTGCAGGTTCGCCTCGTGTTCGGCATCGGTGGCGTTCTGGGCGGCTGCGCGGGCGTCGAAGAACTGGTTCTGCAACGCCCGGAACCGCTGCCAGAGCTTCTCGTCGACGGCGCGGGGCGCCACCCCGGCGGCCTTCCACCTGGCCATGAGGTCGCGGAACTCGGCTGCGGTGGCCCCCCAGTCGGTCGAGGAGGCGATCTGCTCGGCCTCGGCGATGATCTTCTCCTTGGCCTTGCGCGCCGCCTCACGCACCTCGGCCACTTCGGCGAATTGGGCCTTGCGGCGGCGGGTGTAGGCGGTCCGGGCCGAGGAGAAGCGGTGCCACAGGGCATCGTCGGTGGCCCGGTCGACCCGGGGCAGGGCCTTCCACTGTTCGAGCAGTTCCCGGAACCGGTCGACGCCGCGGCGCCAGTCGGTGCCGGAGGCGAGCGCCTCGGCTTCGGCGACCATGGCCTCTTTGGCCGCCAGGGCCTCCTCGGCGGCCTGCTTGCGGGCCTGCCTGCGCGCCTCCGCCGCCTCGTCGAGCTTCGGTTGCAGCGCGTCGAGGCGCCCAGCCAGGGCGTCGAGGTCGCCGACCGCGTTCGCGGTCAGGATCGAGGTCCGCAGGGTCTTGGCCACCCGTCGGGCCTCGTCGGGGGACGCCGCGCCGCTGGCGACGCGGTTTTCCAGGTTGTTCACCTCCACGACCAGGTTCTCATAGCGGCGGACGAAGAAGGCCAGGGCCTCTTCTGGGCTGACATCGGGGACTTGACCGACGCTGCGCTCACCCTCTGCGGTACGCACGTAGACCGTGCCGTCCGCATCGACGCGACCGAAACCTGCCGGACTTGCGCTGGAGTTCATGGGCTCTATCTTGCCCGATAGGCTGTCATTTGTGTTCATCGCCTCTGTCACTGTCTCGCCCTGGGCGGCAAATTGTTATCTAGCTGGCGCCGATGGGGGCGGCGAGTGCGTCATCATCGACCCGGGGATCACCGGCGCGGAGCTCATCGTCGGTGCCGTTGAGCGTTCCGGCCGGACCCCGGTGGCGATCCTCGGCACCCACGGGCACCTCGACCACGTGGGCGACGCCGCCGTCCTCGCCGACCGCTACCGGGTGCCGGTCTACCTGCATCCAGCCGACCAGCACCTTCTTACGCACCCGGCGGACGGGCTCGGGCCCGCGGCGGTGCCGCTGCTGATGCAGCTGCTCGGTACCGCGACGCTGCCCGCCCCACACACCGTGCGAGACTTCGCCGACGGCGAGGAGGTCTCGCTGGCCGGGATCGCCTTCCTGCCGCTGCTGGCCCCGGGCCACACGGCGGGCAGCACGCTGCTGACCTGCCCCGCCGAGGACGCGGTGTTCACCGGTGACGTGGTCTTCGCCGGTTCGGTGGGCCGGGTCGACCTTCCCGGTGGGTCGGCACGGGACATGAAGCGCACCATTGAGACGGTGTTGCCGGGCCTGCCGCGGCACGCGAGACTGTATCCCGGACACGGCGGCGCCACGACCATGGCGCACGAATGGTCCACCAATCCCTACCTACAGCCCGATATCTGGAAGTGAAGATGGCCCGACCCAAACCGATCTCCGGTTTCCCCGAGTTCCTGCCCGCCGGTCGGCTGGCGGAGAACCTCGTGCTGGGAATCGTCTCTGAGACCTTCGAGTTGCACGGATTCGCCCCCATCGAGACCCGGGCGGTGGAGCCGCTGCACCAGCTGTCCCGCAAAGGCGAGATCGACAAGGAGATCTACGTCGTGCGCCGGTTGCACGCCGAGGCGGGGGAGGCCGACGAGCTGGGCCTGCACTTCGACCTGACCGTGCCCTTCGCCCGTTACGTGCTGGAAAACTCCGGGCACCTGGCGTTCCCGTTCCGGCGCTACCAGATCCAGAAGGTGTGGCGCGGCGAACGCCCACAAGAGGGACGCTACCGCGAGTTCACCCAGGCCGATATCGACATCGTCGGCCAGGACCGGCTGAGCGCCCACCACGACGTGGAGATCCCCCTGGTCGCGCTCGACGTGTTCGAGAAGCTGCACCGCGACCTGGGCCTGCCCCCGGTCAGCCTGCGGGTCAACAACCGCAAGCTGAGCGAGGGGTTCTACCGCGGGCTCGGCATCGAGGAACCCTCGGCGGTGCTGCAGCGGGTCGACAAGTACGACAAGATCGGCCCGGACGCGGTCGCCGAGCTGCTGGTCGCCGAGGCCGGGCTGTCGGAGGCCCAAGCCAGGGCGTGCGTCCGGCTGGCCGAGATCGCCGCCCCCGACGAGTCCTTCGTGGACGCGGTGCGCGCCCTGGGGGTCAGCCACGAGCTGCTGGACCAGGGGCTGGAGGAATTGGCGGCGCTGGTGCGGGTCGCGCGCCGCAGCGTGCCCGACCGGGTGGTCGCCGACCTGCGGATCGCCCGCGGGCTGGACTACTACACCGGCACGGTCTACGAGACCTTCCTGGTCGGCTCCGAGCGCCTCGGCTCGGTCGCCTCGGGGGGACGCTACGACTCGCTGGCCAGCGACGGCAAGGTGACCTTCCCCGGGGTGGGCTATTCCTTCGGCATCACCCGCATCCTCGCCCCGCTGATCGGGCAGGGCAAGCTGGCAGCCTCCCGTAGCGTCCCGAGCGCGGTGCTGGTCGCGGTCGACGCCGAGGACACCCGGGAGCAGGCGATTGCGGTCGCCGCGCAACTCAGGTCGCGGGGGATCGCCGTGGAGGTGGCGCCCAAGGCCGACAAGTTCGGCAAGCAGATCCGCTACGCCGAACGCCGGGGCATCCCGTTCGTGTGGTTCGGCGCGGGCTACGACGACTCGGTCAAGGACATCCGCAGCGGCGACCAGGTCGCGGCCGATCCCGCCTCGTGGCTTCCTCCCGCCGGGGACGCCCGGCCCAGCATCGTGGTCTGACCCGCCGCTCCACCGGCGGGGTGCCCAGCCGGGGCCTCCGGGCAGGTCCCGTGAGGCCCAGCGGGCTGGGGTGTGTCACCCCTTCACCGGGATGTCGGTCAAGCGGAACGGCACGTCGTGCAGCCCGCGCGGGTCGCTGACGTGGTCGAGCACCACGGTCTCGTCGCCCAGGTCCGGCCAGATCACCAGCAGCCGCGCCTTCTCACCGGCGGCGAGGGGGTCTTGGGCTCCGAGTTCGGTCAGCGGGGTATCGGCGTCCTCGCTGGGTGAGACGTAATCGGTCGGGTGGACCCGCTGCTGGCCGCGCAGCAGCGTGAAGCCGGTCGTCGCCCAATACTGGCGATCGGTGTGCCCCCGCCGCTGGGTCTCCTGGAACCGGCGGGGGGAGAACAGCTGCCCCAGCGGGTGTCCCGTGCCGCCGGGATCGCCGCCGGTCACCTCCACCAGCCCGATGAGGTGGCGGCCGCGCCGGACGACATGGGGCAGCGCGATCCGCGCCGTGGTGCCGCCGTTGAGCTTGACCTCGACGCCCTCGGCCCCAGTGCCGACCGGCCCGGAGGCCTCGGGCAGCTGCCCCCCGCCCTGCCCGGCCGGGGTTTTCGGCTTGGCGGTCGGCTCGGCACGGATCTCGACCCGGCGGTTCGCGGCCCGGGCCGTGTCGTTCGCGTTGGGCACCCTCGGCTGGGTCATGCCCTTGCCGTCGACGCTGATCTCATAGCCCGAGAGATCGATCAGGTCCTTCAGCCCGGAATGCACCCGGGCGGCTCGGCGCTTGGACAGGTCTAGGTTGTGGTCAGCGCTGCCGGTGTCATCGGTGTGCCCGGTGATCGTGACCCGTCCCGGGCCCAGGCCGCGAAGGTCCTCCGCGACCCCGCGCAGCCGGTCCCGGGCCGTCGGGGTCAGGGCGTCCGAGTTGTACTCGAACGTGACGTCGGCGTCGAGGGTGAAGGTCACCGTCTCGGCGGTGGTGCGGGTCTGCGTCCCCTCGTCGGCGCTCGTCAGGTACGTGGCCAGAGGAGCGGCGCGGCCATGCTCGGGCTGCAGTTTGGCGCGTCCGCGGGCCGAACCGAGTTCGGCTCGGGTTTGCTCCGAGGCTTCCTCGGCCCCGATGACCGGCACCTGGGCCGCACCGCACAGCGGTACCAGCACCGTGTAGCTCCCGGCCGGTGCCGGGCCGAAGAACACCACGACCTCGGGCCGGTCCCCGGTGTTCAGTGGGGAGACTGCCGGGTCGGCACCGGTGCTCTCCAGCGCGTGCTCCCCGGCCAGGTCGGCCAGCCTGATCCCGCGGGCCGAGGACTGCCAGCCGTAACCGGCCTTCCAGATGTCGCCGAGGTCCACCCGGGAGTCCGCGGACGCGCGCACCCGCAGCGCCGTGGTGGTCTCGTCCAGCCGGACGAGGGGCTCGAGGACCACCTGGACATCCACGCCCCGGTAGGTGCAAGTCAGCGACGCGGGTTCTGCCGAGGGCACGGCGGGCGTGGTGGCCGGGGTGTGTGGGGACGCCGAGGGCCCCGGGGCCGGGAACCCGGTGCATCCGGCGAGCAGCGTGGCGGCGAGGGCGGTCGAGAAGGTGCGGTGGCACATCGGTGGGCCTTCCGGGTCGGGGGAGGAGCCGGGTGCTCCCTACCTCCATGATGGACCCTCCGGGTGCCGTTCCTCACCACCTGTGGATAACCCCGCGGCGGGCCTGGTGGCTCCGGTGGTGCCGGGCCCGCCCGGCCCGGAGGCGGCGCGGGCGGATGGGCTATAGGATGACCTCTTGCGTCCTGCACCGTCTATGCAGGCGACAGAAAGGAATAAACGTGATCCGCACGCACGATGCCGGCGCGCTGCGCGCCGCGGATGCCGGTACCGAGGTCGTCCTCGCTGGCTGGGTGGCCAAACGCCGCGACCACGGCGGGGTGGCCTTCATCGATCTGAGGGATTCTTCCGGCCGCGTCCAGGTGGTCGTCCGCGACGAGATCCTGGAGGCCTCCGGCGCCCACGAGCTGCGCAACGAGTACTGCATCAAGGTGACCGGCGTTGTGGAGGTGCGGCCAGAGGGCAACGCCAACCCAGACCTGCCGACCGGCGAGATCGAGGTCGCCATCCGCGACCTCGAGGTCCTCAACCCGTCGGTGCCGCTGCCCTTCCAGATCGACGAGCGGGTGAACGTCGGCGAGGAGGCCCGGCTCAGGCACCGCTACCTCGACCTGCGCCGCCCGGCCCCGGCCGAGGCCATCCGGTTGCGGTCCCGGGTCAACGCCGCCGCGCGCAAGGTGCTCGGCGAGCGGGATTTCGTCGAGATCGAGACCCCGACGCTCACCCGGTCCACCCCCGAGGGCGCCCGCGACTTCCTCGTCCCCGCCCGGCTGGCCCCGGGTTCCTGGTACGCGCTGCCGCAGAGCCCGCAGCTGTTCAAGCAGCTGCTCATGGTCGCCGGCATGGAACGCTACTACCAGATCGCCCGCTGTTACCGCGACGAGGATTTCCGCGGCGACCGGCAGCCGGAGTTCACCCAGCTCGATATCGAGATGAGCTTCGTCGACCAGGACGACGTCATGGAGCTCGGGGAGGCGATCGTCGCCGAGATCTGGAAGCTGATCGGGGTCGACCTGGTCACCCCGTTCCCGCGCATCACCTACGCCGAGGCCATGGACCGCTACGGCTCCGACAAGCCCGACCTGCGCTTCGGCCTGGAGCTGACCGAACTCACCGGGTACTTCGCCGACACCAGTTTCCGGGTGTTCCAGGCCCCCTACGTGGGCGCGGTCGTGATGCCCGGCGGCGGGTCGCAGCCGCGGCGCACCTTCGATGCGTGGCAGGAATGGGCCAGGCAGCGGGGCGCTAAGGGCCTGGCCTATGTCACGCTCGACGACGCCGGTGAGCTGGGCGGACCCGTCGCCAAGAACCTCACCGACGCCGAACGGGCGGGCCTGGCCGAGGCCACCGGCGCGCGTCCGGGCGACTGCATCTTCTTCGCCGCCGGGCCGAGGGCAGCCGCTCAGGCGCTGCTCGGCGCGGCCCGCAACGAGATCGCCCGCCGCATCGGGCTCGTCGACGAGACCCAGTGGTCGTTCTGCTGGGTGGTGGACGCGCCGCTGTTCAAACCCGCGTCCGAGGCCAAGGCCGAGGGCGACGTGGCGGTCGGCGGGGGTGCCTGGACCGCGGTGCACCACGCCTTCACCTCGCCCAAACCGGAGTGGCTGGATCGCTTCGACACCGACCCCGGCAACGCGCTGGCCTACGCCTACGACCTGGTGCTCAACGGCAACGAGATCGGCGGCGGCTCGATCCGGATCCACCGCCGCGACGTCCAGGAGCGGGTATTCGACGTCATGGGCATCGGCCCGGAGGAGGCCCAGGAGAAGTTCGGTTTCCTGCTGGACGCCTTCGCTTTCGGCGCGCCACCGCACGGCGGCATCGCCTTCGGCTGGGACCGCATCGTCATGCTGCTCACCGGTGCCGAGTCCATCCGGGAGGTCATCGCCTTCCCCAAGACCGGCGGCGGCTTCGACCCGCTCACCGCGGCCCCGGCCCCGATCACCGCGCAGCAGCGCAAAGAGGCCGGGGTGGACGCCAAACCGGCCGCGCCCGCCCAGCAGGCCTGACGCTCGAGCCCCGGTCCCGGCGGCTTCGCACCGCCTGGGACCGGGCCGGACGCCCGCCGCACGATCGCCCGCGCGGCCCACAGGGTTTCCCCCTAGCCCCGCGGCCCGCCTGGCCGCTGGTTGTGCGTCCCCGGGGCGCTAACCGGTGGCGGCCTGACAGCGCGGGCACCAGAACACCACGCGCTCGAAGGGCTCGATCCCGGACCCACCGAGACTGCCCCGGGCGACCGGGGTGCGGCAGCGCAGGCACGGCTGGCCCGCCCGCCGGTACACCCACGACGGCGGCCCGCCCGCGTTGCCGGTGGTGTTGCGGCGATCCCGGTCCCGGTTGAGCCGCAACAGCCGCGCGGAGATCTCGACCACACGGCCCAGCTGGTTGTCGCTGAGGTCGCTGACCGGGGTGCCCGGGTGGATTCCGGACAGGAACAGCACCTCGGAGCGGTAGACGTTGCCCAGGCCCGCGATGACCGACTGGTCGAGCAGCGCCAGTCCGAGCGCGCGCTCCCCCTGGGCGCGGAGGTTGCGCCTGGCGGCGTCCGGGTTCCAGTCCCCGAGCGGGTCGGGCCCCAGGAAAGCTAGCCGTGACTCGACCCCAGCGGCGGGCAGCAGGCGCAGGAAACCCAGGGAGAAGCCGACCGCCTCGTGCGTGGCGGTGGCCAGCACGCACCGGGCGGTGTGGGCCGGTGAGGTCCAGCGTCCTCCGGCCGGGTAGACCCGCCAGTGGCCCTCCATCTTCAGGTGGCTCCACACCACGGTGTCCCCGACGCCGATCAGCAGGTGCTTGCCGCGGGCCTCCACCGTGGTGACCTCGCGCCCGGACAGGTCGCGGGTGGCCAGGGACGGCACCCGGAACTGGGTGCGCACGAGCACCTGTCCGGCCAGCACCGGGCGCAGCCTGGCCGCCAGCCGGTAGACGGTGTCTCCCTCTGGCATGTCAGCTCCGGAACCTGACCGCCCGCGGCGAGGCGTAGAACCCGGCGTCCAACAGCGCGGCGGCGAGCGGGGTGCCCAGGATCGGGTCGCCGTTGACGGTCTCGACGGCGAGTTTCGGTACCCGGGCCCGCTGCAGCGCCCCCACCAGGCTGGCCGCGGCCGCCGCCAGGTGCGCTGGATCGTGGCAGAACTGCAGCACGGTCTTGCCGCCCCGTTCGAGGTAGAGCACCAGCGCGCCGTTGACCAGCACGACCAGCCCACCGGCTTTGCGTCCGGGCCGGTGGCCCGACGTGGTGGGCCAGTCCAGGGCGGCGCCGTAGGGGTTGGCCGGGTCGGTCGCGGCCAGCGTGACCGCGCTGGTCCCGGACGGTTCCCCGGCGTGGGTCCGCAGCAGGTCGATGGTGGCCGGGGCCCCGAACTGGGCGGCGCCGAGGCCCTCCACGAAATAGCCGCGGCGGCACAGGCCCCGTTCCTCCATCTGGGCGAGCACCCGGTAGGTCGCCGCGAACCCGCCCGGGACCTGCTCGGCCGCGACGGCGCCCCTAGTCACGACGCCGTGGCGGTCCAGCAGGTATTCGGCGCGGGCGTGCGCGGCGGCGGTGCCCTCCTCGGGGGTGGGCAGCAGGCCCCAGCGTCCGCCCGGCGCCAGCCCGGCGGACGGACGCAGGCGCCCCAGCCGCGCGGCCCGCGCCCTGGGGGTGGGGGAGCGGCGATGAGTGGAGGAAGCCCCGAGCAGGCCGCGCAGCGGCGCGAAGGTGTCGTTGGTGATCCGCCCAGCCCAGAACAGGGCCCACAGGTCGGCCATCGGCGAGGACGCGAGCCCGGCGGCCAGGTCGCGCAGGAACAGCCCGCCCCCGCCGAGGCGCTCCAGCAGGTCCCGCTGCGCCGGGGTCGGGTCGAACTCGCCGCGGCACAGCGTCAGGGGCGCGTCCTGGGTGAGGTGGAAGCTGACCCACCCGTCGGTGGCGGAGATCTGGCCGACCCCGGCGGCCAGGAACTCCCCAGTGGTGAGCAGCTCGTCCAGCATCGCTGGCGAATAGTCGCTGACCCGCGCGGGCAGGATCAGCGACTCCCACGCGCTGGCGGGGGCGGCCACCCCGGCCAGCTGTTCGAGGGCGTAGGCGAGGCCGTCCACGCCGCGCAGGCCCGCCCCGACCTGCTGCCAGGCGGGCAGGAAGCGGCCCAGCGCGCCCTGCTCCACGGGCTCGATCTGGGCCCGCAGCGCGGCCAGCGAGCGCTGCCGCAGCCTGCGCAGCACCTGGGCGTCGCACCACTGCTGGTCCACCACCCCAGGGGTGAACTCCCCGGCGATCACGCGGCGGGCGGACGCGAGCCGCTCCAGGGTCTGGGCCGCCACGGCGACCGGCAGGCCCAGCCGGTGCGCCACTTCGGCGGCGGTGAACGGGCCGTGGGTGGCCCCGTAGCGGCCGACCAGGTCGCCCAGGGGGTCCGCGACCGGCTCGGTGAACGCCGCGGGCAGGCCCGGGGGCAGCGGCACGCCGAGCCCGTCGCGCAGCCGGGAGGCGTCCTCGGCTGCCGCGAAGCACCGCCGCCCGGCCACGGCCACCGCGATCGCCCGGCCAGCCCTGACCAGCGCTTCCGGGTCGGCGTCGTCGGCCAGCCGGGCCGACAGCTCGGCGGCGGTCAGGGGGCCGAGCAGCCGGAGCAGGTCGGCGGCCCCGTCGGCGCCGCGTAGCCTCCTGGCCGGGCTCAGGTGCTGCAGCTCGGCCTCGGTGGCGGCGATGACGCCCGCGTCCAGCAGTTCCCGCAGGTCGGCGCGGCCCAGCAGCTCGGCGAGCAGGTCCACGTCCAGGCTGAGCGCCGCGGCCCTGCGCTCGGCCAGCGGCGTGTCCCGCTCGTACATGTACTGGGCGACGTAGCCGAACAGCATCGTCGTGGCGAAGGGGCTCGGTGCGGGGGTGGTCACCTCGACCAGCCGGATGCGGCGGCCGGTCACCTCTGCGCTCACCCGGCGCAGGGCGGGCAGGTCGTAGACGTCTTGCAGGCATTCCCGGACGGTCTCCAGGATGATCGGGAACTGGGGGTAGTCGCGGGCGATGTCGAGCAGCTGGCTCGCCCGGAGCCGCTGCTGCCACAGCGGGGAGCGGCGCCCGGGGTCGCGGCGGGGCAGCAGGAGAGCGCGGGCTGCGCATTCCCGGAACCTGGACGCGAACAGCGCCGACCCGCCCACCTCGGCGGTGACGGTCTCGGCCAGCTCGTCGGGGTCGAATGCGAACAGTTCCGCCCCCGGCGGGTCGTCGTCGATCATCGGCACCCGCGCCACGATGCCGTCGTTGGCGGCCATGACCGCGCCGTCGATCCCGTAGCGTTCGCGCAGCCGGGCGCCGACCGCGAGCGCCCACGGCGCGTGCACCGCCAGCCCGAAGGGGGAGTGCAGCACGACCCGCCAGTCGCCGAGCTCGTCGGTGAACCGTTCGATCACCAGCTCGGTGTCGCTCGGCACGACGCCCGTGGCCGCGGCCTGGTCGGCGAGGTAGGCCAGCACGTTCGCCCTCGCGTTGGCATCGAGGCCGATTTCGGCCAGCATGGCCTCGGCCGTGGCGGGCGAGGAACCGGCGAGGCGTCGCTGGAAGGCCCCGAGGGCCCGACCGAGCTCGATGGGGCGGCCGAGGCTGTCCCCGATCCAGAACGGCAGGCGGGCTGGCTGACCGAACGCGGGGCTGACCAGGACCCGGTCGTGGGTGATGTCCTCGATCCGCCAGCTGGTCGCCCCGAGGGCGAATACGTCGCCGATCCTGGACTCATAGACCATCTCCTCGTCCAGCTCGCCGACACGGCGGCCGTCGCCCTCGCCGGTGAGGTAGACCCCGAACAGGCCCCGGTCGGGGATCGTGCCCCCGCTGGTCACGGCGAGGCGCTGGGCGCCCGGTCGGCCGGTGATGGTGCCCGCGTCCCGGTCCCAGACGATGCGGGGACGCAGCTCGGCGAACTGGCTGGACGGGTAGCGCCCGGCCAGCAGGTCGAGGGTCGCGTCGAAGGCCGAGCGGGGCAGCGTCGCGAACGGGGCGCAGCGGCGCAGCGTGTCGAACCACTCCTCGACGTCCAGCGTGGCGACGCTGGCCGCGGCCACGGTCTGCTGGGCCAGGATGTCGAGCGGGTTCGCCGGGATCGCCAGGGGCTCGATCCGGCCCTCGCGCATCCGCTGGGCGGTGATGGCGCAGGCCAGCACGTCGGAGCGGCGGGTGGGGAACAGGGCGCCGCGGCTGGCCGCCCCGACCTGGTGGCCCGCGCGCCCGACCCGTTGCAGCCCCGAGGCGACGCTGGGTGGGGCCTCCACCTGCACCACCAGGTCCACCGCGCCCATGTCGATGCCGAGTTCAAGCGAGCTGGTGGCCACCACACAGCGCAGGCGTCCCGATTTGAGGTCGTCCTCAATCTGGGCCCGCTGCTGTTTGGACACCGAGCCGTGGTGGGCCCTGGCCAGGTCCGGAGCCGCGCCGTGGGTGTCGCCGGTGGTGATCTGCGCCGCCGGGGCGTGCACGCGCTCCACCGATTCGCCCATCCGCTCGGCGTGAAGCTCATTGAGCCGGGCCGTCAGCCGCTCGGCCGCCCGCCTGGAGTTGGCGAAGACCAGCGTCGAGGTGTTGGCCAGCACCAGGTCGAGCACCTGGGCCTCAATGAACGGCCAGACGCTGCCGGGGCGTTCGGGAGCTTCGGCATCCCGGTCGAGGGAGGGCAGGCTGGTCAGGTCGGGCACCGGCACCCGGATGGTGAGTTCCCAAGACTTCTCGGCGGGCGGGCGCACGATGGTGACAGCCTGGGTGCCGCCCAGGAAGCGGGCGACCTCCTCCGGGGGGTCCACGGTGGCCGACAGGCCGATCCGCTGCGCGGGCCGGGGGAGCAGCGCGTCCAGCCGCTCCAGGCTGACGGCCAGGTGGGCGCCCCTCTTGGTCCCGGCGAGGGCGTGGATCTCGTCCACGATCACGGTCTCGACGTCGGTGAGGGTGCGCGCGGCCTGGGAGGTGAGCAGCAGGTACAGCGATTCGGGCGTGGTGATGAGGACGTCCGGCGGCTGGGCGATCAGCGCCCGGCGCTGCTGGGGCGTGGTGTCGCCGGAGCGGACCCCAACGGAAGGGACGGCGCCGATGCCAGCCTGGCCCGCCGCATGGGCGATGCCGGTCAGCGGGGCTCGCAGGTTGCGTTCCACGTCGACGCCGAGGGCTTTGAGCGGGGAGACGTACAGGACCCGGGTGCTCCCCGACGAGGGCCTAGTCTGGAAGGTGTCGATCGCCCACAGGAAGGCCGCCAGCGTCTTGCCCGATCCCGTGGGCGCGATCACCAGCGTGTGGCGGCCCTGACAGATCGCCTCCCACGCGCTTACCTGGGCGGGCGTGGGCGCGGTGAACACCGAGGCGAACCAGGTGCGGGTCGGTTCGCTGAAGCGCTGGAGCACGGCCGGGTGGGGCATAGGGGACAGTGTAGGAAGATGTCCCACCCGCCGCACTGGGACCGGTGCGCCGATCTGGAGGGGCGAGGCGGAGACCGGGCCGTCGTGCCGTTGCGCGCGAGCCGCCCCTCGCCA
This sequence comes from Propionibacteriaceae bacterium, assembly GCA_030529455.1. Taxonomy (GTDB): domain Bacteria; phylum Actinomycetota; class Actinomycetes; order Propionibacteriales; family Propionibacteriaceae; genus JAUMWV01. The sequence goes on from JAUMWV010000039.1 coordinate 20,283, forward strand.
CCGCCGCAGCGACTACGATGAGTAGTAGCTCCGGTCGGCGCGCGTCCGGGCATTAGGGCTCTGGGACGAGTGCCCGGCAGGTGTCGCTGGCCGGGGACGAGTCAGAGCCTGTGTCCGTGGGGCTCAGGTTCATCGACCCTGAAGGGGGTGGCATGAACGCCGACACGATTCCCGCGAGCGCGCTGCGTGCCTTGCCCCCGTTCCGTGTCGCGTCCCGCCCCCACCGGGTCCGGGGGAACCGGCCCGCGACCTCGCGGAGGGGCAGCGCATCGTTCCAGGACTCCCCGAACCCCGGCCCGCCGTGGTGCGCCGCCGCACGAGATCAGGGCCCGCGGCGCCACCGGGCAGCGGATGCGGGCCCCGGGTTGGGAGGCCTAGCCGCTCGGGCCGTCCTGGGCCACTAACCGAAGGAAACATCATGCTGTTGATCAACGATTACCGCACCGTGGTGGTGGGCGCCGACGGGTCCCCGCTCACGGTGGCGACCACCGCCCGGGCCGCGGCGATCGCGGTGCACTACGACGCCGACCTCGTTCTGGTGGCCGCCGCGGCGCCGGACGTCGCCGGTGAAGGGCTGACCCCCGGTCTCCCGGAGGCCTCGGCCGAGGGCGAGGGTCGGCGCCAGCAGGCTCAGGCCGCGCTGGAGACGGCCGTGGCGATCGCCGACCAGTTCGGGGCCAAGGTCTCCGCCGCCCTGCTCGTGGACGCCGAACCCGGCGCCGCGCTGCTGGAGATCGCGAGACGCCACGACGCCGACCTCATCGTGGTCGGGGCGATCCGAGACACCAGCGTCCCCGGGCGCTTTCTGGGTACAGTGGCCACCGAAGTCGTTCGGCGCGCCACGTGCGAGGTCCTCATCGTCCGCCCCGGGCGCGCCGAGCGAGAGGCCGAGTAACCACACACCCCGGGAGGGCCGCCGTGTCCATAGCCGCTTTGCTCCAGCGCCGCCGGTCGGTCCGGCACTTTGACGACCGGCCGCTGGACACCGACCGGGTGGCCCGGTGCCTGGAGCTGGCGCAGCTGGCGCCCAGCAGTTCCAACATGCAGCTGTACGAGTTCTACCATGTGGTGAGCCCCGCCAAGCTGCGCCAACTCACGCATGCCTGCCTCGACCAGCGGACGGCCGCGACGGCCAACCAGATGGTGGTCTTCGTCACCCGCCAAGACCTGCACCGGCAGCGGGCGAAGGCGGCGCTGGACTTCGAGAAGGGCAACATCGCCCGCACCAGCCCGCCGGAGCGCCAGGCCGCCCGGATCGCGAAGCTGAGCGCCTACTACACCAAGGTGATGCCGCTGCTGTACTCGCGGGCTTTCGGCGTCCTGGGTGCCGGACGCCGCGTGGTCGCCGGGGTGGTGAGCCGGTTCCGGCCCATGGTCACCAACGTGACTGAGGCGGACATGCGCGCCGTGGTGCACAAGAGCTGCGGCCTGGCCGCCCAGACCTTCATGCTGGCCATGACCGAGGCGGGCTACGACACCTGCCCGCTGGAGGGTTTCGACGAGCGCCGGGTC
>JAUMWV010000040.1 GCA_030529455.1 Propionibacteriaceae bacterium
CCAGGGCGCGAACCTGGTCGAGGCTGACCTGGGCGGGCAGCAGGCGCAGCTTGGGGCCGGGAGCCCCGGCCCAGGCCGCCTTGATCCGCTCCAGCGTCGCCGCCACCCCGTCGGCCAGGGACGCCGGGTCGGGGTTGCCGTCGGCCCGCGGCAAGCCCACCAGCATGTGGCGGCCGCGGGGCTCCAGGCCCCGCCCGGGCCGTTTCTGCGGGACCCGCTGGGCGATCTTGCGGTCGATCTCGGAGTCGCTGGGGTCGCCGAGCCGCAGCTCCAGCCGCGAGGCGATGAGGTCGCGGATCTGCAGCCGGATGTCGGTCCAGCGGGCCGAGGAGACGACGAGGTGCACGCCGAAGGTCAACGCCCGCGCGGCGAGCGCGATGAGCCGCTGCTCGACGTCGTCGAAGTCGCTGCGCAGCGCCGCCCAGCCGTCGATGACGAGGAAGACGTCGCCGTAGCCGTCGTCGAGTTTGCCCTCGGCCCTGGCCCGCCGGTAGGTGGTGATCGAGTCGACCCGGTTGGCCCGGAAGTACCGCTCCCGGTCGGCCATGATCCCCTCGATCTCGGAGATCATACGGAACACCACGTCCGGTTCGTCCCGCGTCGCTACCCCGGCGATGTGGGCACCCCCCGCGAAGGACGCGAACGTCCCGCCGCCGAAGTCGAGGATGTAGAACTGCACCTCGGCCGGGGTGCGGGTCAGCGACAGCGACATGACCAGCGTCCGCAACACCGTCGACTTGCCCGACAGCGGGCCACCGATCACGCAGAAGTGGCCGCCCGAACCCGACAGGTCCACCGTCAGCGTTTCGCGGCGCTGCTCCAGCGGTACGTCGGTGATGCCGAGCGGCACCGTGAGCGGCCCGGCCGCCCGCCACTGCTGCGACACCAGGCCGAGGCCCGGCTGCTCGGCGAGGTCGGGCATGAGGGTATCCAGCGTGTCGGGGATCTCCAGCGGCGGCAACCACACCTGGTGGGCGGGCGTGCCCTTGCCCCGCATCCTCACGATCGCGATGTCGAGTTCGGTCATGGTGCCCCAGCGGGCGTCCCCCGGCGCCTCGGCGGGGCTGTCGGGCTCGGGGCTCTGCTCGGCCTGCTGCGGCGCCACGGTGAACTCCAGCAGCTTCACGTCCTGGCTGGGCTGGGACGAGGCCGCCGAGGCGGCCACCGACCGCCGGGCGGGCGGGGCGCCGACGTAGGAGGACCGGAAACGGGTCATGGAGTCCGTGGACACCTTGAGGTAGCCGACGCCGGGGATCGGCGGCAGCTCGTAGGCGTCCTGGACGCCGAGCACCGAGCGGGATTCCTGGCCCGAGAAGGTTCGCAGGCCGATCCGGTAGGACAGGTGAGAGTCCAGCCCGCGCAGCCTGCCCTCCTCCAGCCGCTGGCTCGACAGCAGTAGGTGGATGGCCAGCGAACGCCCGAGCCGCCCGATCGCGACGAAGGTGTCGATGAACTCCGGCTTGGCGCTCAACAGTTCGGAGAACTCGTCCAGCACGATGAACAGGGCGGGCAGCACCGGATACTGGTGGGCGCCCGCCAGCCGGGCCGCCTCGTAGTCGGTGACGTTGACGTAGTTCCCGGCTTCCCGCAGCAGCGTCTGGCGGCGCACCATCTCGCCCCGCAGCGCGTCCTCCATGCGGTCCACCAGCGTGAGCTCGGATTCCAGGTTCGAGATCATCGCCGACACGTGTGGCAGGTCGGCCATCCCGGCGAAGGTCGCGCCGCCCTTGAAGTCCACGAGGACGAGGTTGAGCTGGTCCGGCGGGTGGGTCAGCGCCAGCGCCAGGACCAGCGTGCGCAGCACCTCGGACTTGCCCGACCCGGTCGCGCCGATCAGCAGCCCGTGCGGGCCCGACCCGTTCTGGGCGGCCTCCTTGATGTCGAGGAAGACTGGGATGCCCTCCGGGGTGACCCCGAACGGCACCCGGAGGCGGTCGCGTCCCTCGCGGCGCGTCCACTGCCGCTCCGGTGTGAAGTCCCGGATGTCCCCGATGCCGAGCAGCTCGGGCAGCGGCACCGCCCGCTTCGGGTCGGAGCGTCCCACGGGGGCCTCGGTGTCGGGCCGTTCGTCGCCCAGCCAGCGGACCATGCGCCGGGCGACCGCCTCGGCCTGCTCCAGGCCCATGGCGTCGGGGATCGCGAGGATCGGCTCACGGTCCAGCATGATGAGCTCCATGACGCCGCGGGCCTGTTCGCCGGAGGGCGGGTGCAGCGCGAGCCGGATGGTCGTCAGCGAAGTCAGCGCACCCCAGGACTGGGCCAGGGTCACGACCGTGACCCCGGCGGTGCCCTCCCGGGAGCCGAGCTGGCTGCCGTGCGGCAGGGTGGCGCCGTCCACGACCAGGACGAGGTGCGGCCAGTTGGCCGACTCGCCCCGGCGCTCGAAGCCGCGCCGGGTGACGATCTCGTCGCCCAGCAGCCGTTCCAGGTCGGCGTAGCTGGTGGTCACCAGACGGGCAGGCCCGAGGGCGTCCGACTCCTCCCGGGAGCGGGCGTGCGGCAGCCACTTGAGCCATTCCCAGTCGTCGAGGGCGCGTTCCCCGCACAGCACTGCCACCTGCAGCGCGTCAGGGGACAGGAACGTCGCGAGGTGGGCGATCATCGCCCGGGCCGCGGCTCGGGTCGCCGCCGGGTCACCGGCCAGCTCCATGTGGCTGAACTCGCCGATCGAGACCCCGAGCGGCAGGTTGTCCACCGACGAGTGCGTGGCGATGAAGCGGCTGGCGGCGGAGTGGCATACCGCGTCCGGGTTGGCCAGCGGAGCCAGCTCGGGGGGTTGCAGCTGCATCGACAGTTCCTGCGTGGACGAGCCGAGCCGCACGTTGAGCGCCTCCGGGGCGTCCGGGTCCCGCTCCCACAGGCGGGTTCCCTCGTCCGCGATCAGCACCAGGGAGCGCGGGTCGGGCAGGTGCCAGGTGGTGTAGCGGCGCTGCATCCGGGCGGCCGTGCGCACGGTCGTGCGCAGCTCGCCGAGATAGGCGAGGTATTCGCGGCGCTGGGTGTCGACCTTCTGCCGGTGCCCGCTGACCTGGCGGTAGGTGTTGAAGCCGACCATGCCGAGCATCGCGACGACCATGCCCCCGCCCATGAGCAGCATGCGGGGGTTCGAGGTGTCGGAGAAGGCCATGAAAACCATGACACCCATCGACCCCATCATCGGGATGAACATCGCCAGGATGTTGCCCATGCCCTGGGCCTCGACCTGGTCGGGGGGAGGCTGAACCGGCAACACGCCGGTCGGAAGCTCTGGGGCCTCCGTCCCGGCGGGTTCAACGTTCATGACGCTCATTGCCGTCTCCGCTCCCCTGCTGATCCGGGACTCATACTATCTTCTGAGGTAGCACTTCCGGCCTCGGCACTGATCGGCACCGGACGAGGCAGCGGTAGGGAGGAAGCGTGAACGTCACATCCGAAGCACCGGCAACGCGCGTCAGCGTGACGGTGTTCCACGGCGACAACAGCATTGATGTCTCGGCACCGTCCGGGACCGCCGTGGCGCGCCTGCTCACGCTGCTGCGGATCGACCCATACGAGTTCGGCATCAAGGTGATGGGCCTCGACGGGCAGCCGGTGAACTTGGACGCCGCGCTGGGCGATGCCGTGCCCGCGGGGAGCGTCCTGACCGTGACCGGGGCCGCCCCCCGGCAGCGCCGCTCTGGGGTGCTGGCCGCCGCCGAGGCCGCGGGCGAGGATCGTCCGGCCATGACCGTGCCCGCCATAGCCTTCGTCGTGGCCGTGCAGGTGTGCGCCATCAGCCTGCCGTTCGCGCTGCCGCCGTCCTCCCTCGCGTGGTGGCCCCAGCTGGTGGCGGGCGCCCTGACGCTGCTCATGGCGCTGGTGCTGTGCCGCCGCCCCCTGCTGCGCACCGCGGCCGGTGCCCTGGCGGTGCCCGCCCTGCTCGCGGTTCCGTTCGCGGCGCTGGTCCCGCCCGCCACACCAGCCGGGGCGCGGGTGGCCGTGGCGTTGGCCGCCGGGGTGGGTGCGGTCGCGGCCTTCGGGATCTGGGCGTTCACCCGCCAGGCAGCCCCGGCGGCCAGCGCCGCGCTGTGGGGGGTGATCGCTTTCGCCGTGGCCGTCAGCGTGCCGACCCCGGTCTCGGTCACGGACGTGGCCCCCGTCCTGCTGCTGGCCGGGGCGACGGTGGCGGTGCTGGCGCCCCGGCTGGCGCTGCCCGTGCCGGAGTCCCAGCTGGTCGACCTGCCGCTGCTGACCACCTCGGCCCCGGCCGTGCGCCAGCCCACCGCCCGTCCCCCCGCCCGCGTCACCCCGCGCCGGGTCGGTTTCACGGTGCGCACCGCCGAGATGATCGCCGAGACCTGCATGTTGGGTGGCGTGGCTATCGCAGCGCTGGCCTCGGGTTTCGTCGCGGCGGAAGCGGGCTCTGGCGGGCTGCGGAGCATCGGGGCCATCATCGAGCTGGTCGCCGTCGCCGCCTTGTTCGGGCTGCTGGGACGCACCCACCGGTCCGCCCTCATGAGGTCGGCGCCGCGGGCCGGGGCGGTGCTTGTCACGGTCACCGCGCTGGCGACGGCGGTGTTCACCGGTCACGTGTCCGCTCCGGCGGCGATCCTCGGCCTGTGCTTGCTCGGGCTGGTGCTGGTCTGGGGGGCCGTGCTGGCGACCCGGGAGCCCCGCTCCGCGCTGCTCGCCAGGATCGGCGACCTGGTGCACGGTCTGGCGCTGACGCTGCTGCCCCCAGCGGCGCTGCTGGCGTCCGGGCTCTTCGAGGCCGTGCGGGAGGTGGCGTCGTGACGTCCCGCTTCACCTCGGCCCCCGCGACGGGAGGGATCCGCACCGCCGCCTACCTGATCGACCTGGCGCTGGTGGTGGCGCTGGGAGCGGCCGCCCACGCCCTGACCCGGTCCCTCGGCGTGACGGCGATCGTGGTGCTGCAGCTCGGGGTGGCCTTCTCCGTGGCCAGAGCCGCTAGCGGGTATACCCCCGGAGGATGGCTCACCGGGACCGTCGCCTACGCCACCGGGACCGCGCAGGCCCCCGGCTTGCAGGCCCAGATCATCCGCTCGACCCTGACCGGTGCGCTTCACCTCACGCTCATCGGCCCGCTCGTCACCGTCGCGCTGACCCGGGACGGGCAGGACTGGGTGGACCGGGTCGCCGGGACCGCGACGGCCAAGCTGTCGCGGCGGCAGGAGTCCGCACCGAAACGCGGGCTATCCCCGGAGCCCGGCCGCTGGGACGCCACGGGTTTCGAGCCCTGGGCCCCGCCCAGCCAGGTCCCACAGCCCGCCGCACCGCGCCCCAGCGAGCCCCCGTCCTGGGCCTCTCCCCCACCGGCGGCGGCGCAGGCTCGTTCCGCGATGGTGGTCTCGCCGGACGCCCCGCCGGACGCCAGGCGAGCGGCCACCTCCGGACCGGAACCGCGGCCCGCCCCTCCCCCGGAGGGCACGCGCGGGCCGATCCCCACGATCCAGGCGAATCCGGCGGCCGGACGCCGGGCCGAGGAACCGTCCCGCCTGCCCGCCATGCCGCCCTCCCAGGGCCCGGTGTGGGTGAGCCCGGACACCGGCACACCGGTCGAGCTGCGCGGGGTCCTCGTGCTCGGTCGGGAGCCGTCGGCCACGGAGGCCGGGCAGCTCGCGGTGCCGGTCCCCGACCCGACGCGCTCGCTGTCGCGCACCCACATGCGGATCGGCTCCAGCCCCAGCGGGGTGTGGGTGGAGGACTGCTACTCGACCAACGGCACGTTCTGCCAGTTCCCGGACGGGCGCACCATCGAGCTCACCCCCGGCGTCAAACACCAGGTGCCGATCGGCAGCGTGGTGCTGATGGGCGACCGGACCTGCGCGATCACGCAGGGCTGACCACCGCCGGGGCCGCGCGGCGAAGCTGGCCAGGCCAGCCACCAGACAGCAACAGGCCGGCCCGGGCGGGGTATCGCCCAGACCGGCCTGCTCCGGTCACCGCCTAGTTCAGGAGAACAGGGAGGCGTTGGACCGGTCGGTCGCGGCGAAGTCGGCGTTCGCCTCGCCCACGCCGACCGAGATCTGCATCAGCAAGGTCTGCATGGCCTGCATCGCCTTCGTCCACTCGTCCTTGGCGGCCTGGTAGGCGAGCTTGGTGTCGCCGTCCCAGCTGCTGCTGAGCTTCATCAGGTCCTGGTCCATCCGCGCGAGGACGGCATCGATCTGGTCGGCCTTGCCCTTCAGGTTGGCTTGGGTGCTGTCGAGAGCGGAATGTACAACACGGAGATTCACTGATCTACCCCTTTACTTCTCAGTTGCCGCCGAGCGTCGCGGCGAATTTGTTCATGGACGCCTGAACCTGCTCGTCCTGAGCGGTAAAGGTCTGGTCGGCCTTCCTCAGATTGGCTTCGAACTGGTCGAGTGCCCTCGCCACGCGGCTAGCCTGCTCGTCCCACGACACCATCAGCCGGTCGAACGCCAGTTTGCCTTCGCCTTCCCACTGCGCCCCGATGCTGGCGACATCGCCGCGGAGTTCGCTGAAACGGCCCCGCAGTTCTTCGTGGGTCGCCACCACGATCTCAGCGCTGCGCTGTAGGGCTTGATCTTGTACCTTGACCTCTGAGCTCATGCTCTCCTCCTTCTGAGTCCGCCCCCTCGTCGGGAATCGGATCCCCCCTCGGCTCCGGCGCCTCAGGACAGACTCGGTGGGCCCTTCCAGGATAGGCGCCAGAGGGTCAGCTTCAGCGTGGCTGGCCGACCCGGGCCGAGCCGCCCTCGCCAGACACTAGGCTGGAGGCGACACACCGAGGCGGGAGGATTACGGCACATGGCACAGTCCAGCACGACGCTCGCCGCGCTCATGCCGGTCACCGTGGTGCACGCGGAACAGAGCATTGACATGGCGTTACCGTCGACGGTGGCCGTCGCCGAATTGCTGCCGGGCATGGTCGGCGCGCTGGGACGCCTGAACGCCGAGGCCGCGACCCAGGGGTTCCGGGTGATGCTGCCCACCGGTAAAGAACTGCGCCAGGACCATTCCCTCTCGGCCCAGCACGTGACGGCCGGGACCGTCCTCACGCTGGAGGCAGTCGGGGCGGGCGTCACCGACCTGCGCTACGACGACCTGGTCGAAGCCATCGGAACCAGCGTGGACGCCAACCGCGTGGCGTGGCAGCGCGGAGATTCCATCAGGCTGTCCTGCTACAGCGCGGCGGCGCTGTTCGCCGTCGCGGCCTCGCTGCTCATCTACCAGGACCAGCCCTCGCTGCTGAGCATCGGCATCGTCACGGCCGGGGCGGGGCTGGTGGCGCTCGCGGCCGCGGTGCTGGTCCGCATCCCCGTGACCGGCGGCGCCGTCGCCATGGCCCTGTCCACCTCGCTGCTGCTCGGCACCGCCGGGTACGCCATGGTGCCGGGACCGGCGACGGGGTTGCGGCTAGCGGCGGCGGGCCTCGGCTGCCTCTGCGGCGCCGCCGCGTGCCTCGTCCTGCCCGAACGGCTGAGATATGTCCCGGTGGCACCGCTCACCTTCGGGATGAGCCTGGCCGCGGTGGGCGTGCTCACCGGCTACCTCCAGGTCCCCGCCCAGCGGGCCGCCGCGCTGGTGGTGACGCTGCTGGCCCTGCTGGTGCTGACCGCCCCATGGTTTGGGCTGGCGCAGATCCCGGCCCGCATCGACGCGCTGGCGGCCCAGCCGCGCTCGCAGATCGACGCCGCCGAGGTCCACCGCCAGGTCGCGGGGGCCGACGTCGCCGCCCTGGCGATCCGGGTCGCCGCTGGCGCGCTCATCACCGGGCTGGTGCCGGTCGTGGCCGTCGATCCGGCCGGAGCCGCGCTCGCGGCCTGCGCCGGTGTGGCCTTCGTGCTCGGCACCCGGACGCTGTACGGCCGCGACGAAGTCCTGGCGGGGGCGATCGGCGGCACCATGATCCTCGTCGCCACGGGGATCTCCCTCGCCGTTCACCTGCCGCATGCCCTGCCCTGGCTCGCCGGGCTCATGGTCGTCATCGGCTCCTTCGTGGTGGCCTGGAACGTCATCAGCGTCGCGGTGAGGCCGTGGCTCAACCGGCTGGCAGACCTGCTGCACCTCGTGGCGCTGCTCGCCCTGCTGCCGCTGACCGCGCTGGCGTGGGGGATCGTCTGATGGCCTCGAACCGGGAGATCCTCGAAGCCCAGCGTTACAACCGCAGGCGCCTCATCACCGCCTTCACCTCCGGCACCCCGGGCGGACGCGAGCTGGAACACCGCTCCCCGCTGCGTCCCCTGATCGTCGGGGCGGCGCTCACCGGCGTCCTGTTGCTGATCGCCGCGGTGCTGTCCCGGTTCTCGCCCGTGCTGCCCGCGGGCTGGGAGTCGAACACGCTGCTGGTGGTGAAGGGCACCGGGGCCCGGTACTTCTCCGTCGACGGCGTGCTGCGGCCCATCTCCAACATCACCTCGGCCCGGCTGCTGTCGCAGCCCGGCCAGTTCCACATGGCCGAAGTGAACGCCGACACCATCGCGGGCATCCCCCGCGGCTCCGAGATCGGCATCCCGGAGGCCCCCGACCTGTTGCCCCCGCCCGACGCCCTGGAATCGGCGGTCTGGGCGGCCTGCGGCACCTCCCGGGGCGGGAGCCACACCTGGGTCGGCGCGCCGCCGCCCGGGTTCGCCCCCGCCCAGACCGGGGTCGTGACCAACGGCGAGCGCACCTGGCTGGTCGCGGGCGGCAAACGCTACCCCGTCGCCGACCAGCGGGTGCTGTTCGCGCTGGGCCTGGAGACCGCGGCGCGGCACCCCGTGGACGCCACCTGGCTCAACCTCTTCCCCGAGGGGAGCCCCCTCGCCCCGTTCACCATCCCCCAGGCCGGGGAGCCCGCGGGCCGCGGCTCCGACCCGCTCAAGGACTTCGTGATCGGCGGGGTGCTAGAGGTCGGCGAGGGCACCGAGACCCGGCGTTATCTCGTGACCGGCGCTGGCCGGCTGACCCCACTGTCGGAGGTCGCCTACCGCATCTACCGGCTCGGCAAGGGGGTCGCCGCGGCCGAACCGGTGACGGCCAACCTAGCCAGCGTGTCATCGGCGGAGGTCACCCACAGCAGGCGCATTCCCGGGGACTGGCCAGCCCACCCCGGACGGGCGGTCAGCGCCAAGCATCGGGTATGCGCCCAGCTGGTGACGGCCGAGGCCGGGCCAGCCACGGCCCTCGGTTCGATCCCGGTCCCCGCCAATGCGTCCGCGGACCAGCCGACCGAGAAACCGGGGGTCAGCGTCAAGGGCGGTTCCGGTGCCCTCGTGCGGGCCAGCTCCGGCGGCTCCGTCGGGGCGACCAGCATCGTCACCGACTTGGGTGTGGCGTTCGGGGTAGGCGGCGAGCACGATGTCACGCTCGCCCAGCTCGGCTACCAGCAGGACGCCGTGCGCGTCGTCCCGGCCGCCTGGATGAGCCTCATCCCGGCCGGGGTGGAACTGTCCTCGTCCGCCGCCTGGGCGACGGTCCGGGGGCAGTGATGCGGTTCCGGTGGGCGGCCGCCTGTGGCGCCCTGCTCTGCATGGCGATCCCCGCCCCGGCGTGGGCCGAACAGACCGCCTGCGACCCCGAAACCCCCCGCTACGTCGCCGAAGAGCCCGCGGTGTTCGCCCAGCTCGGCATCAAGGAGGTCTGGCCGCTGAGCCGGGGCGAAGGGGTCCGGGTAGCGGTGGTCGACTCGGGTGTGGCCAGCGCGAACGCGCACCTGGGTGAGGCGGTCGATCCCGGCCACGACCTGGTGGGCAGCGGCGATGGGCGCACCGACGTGTACGGGCACGGCACCGCGATCGCCGGGCAGATCGCCGCCCGCCAGGTGAAGGGGTCGGGGCTGCTCGGCCTCGCTCCGCACGCCCGGATCGTGCCGGTGCGCGTCTACGAGTCGCTGCAGGAACGGGCGGCCCGGCCCGACCCCGGCCGGACCGCCAGGGGAATCCGGTGGGCGGCCGACCAGCCCGGTGTCCGCATCATCGTCGTCGCGATGTCGACCGAGGCCGACGAGCCCGAGCTCGCCCAGGCGGTCGAGTACGCCACCGGCCGGGGTGCCCTCGTGGTGGCGTCCACGGGCAACGCCGACTCGGCCTCGAAACTCGATGCGCCGGTCTACCCGGCCGCCTACCCCGGGGTGCTGGCGGTGACGGCGGTCGACGCGGTGGGGCAGCCGAGCAAAGAGGTCTTGCACGGCAACCACGTGCTGGCGGCCGCCCCGGGCGCTGGAGTCCTGACCACCTTCCTGGCCGCCGGGGACTGCGTCATGGGCGACCGCCCGTCGAGTTCGTACGCGGCCGGGTACGCCGCCGGCATCGCCGCACTGGTCGCCGCGGCCTATCCCGACGAATCCCCGGCCGACTGGCGTTACCGGCTTCTCGCGACGGCTGTGCGTCCGGCGTCCGCGGCGCGCAGCCCCTTCGTCGGCTGGGGAATCCTATCTCCGGGCGCTGCCCTCAACTTCATCAACGACGGGACGCTCACCGGCCCACCCAACCCGCGCTTCCCAGCACCCTCCCCACCCCCGGTGGAGATCCTCGCCTCACCCGACCCCGTCCCGGATCACCTCGGGCGGGTGCGCAACACCGTCACGTTCGTCGTCGCCGGGGTCCTGGCGATCGTCACCGCGGGCCTGCTGGCCCTGCGGCTACCCCGGCCCGGCAGCTCCCAGCAGCGCCCCCGAGACTCCGCCTGAGACCCGGCGTCCCCTGGTCCCGCCCGGCCTCCGACGCGGCGTCCACGGCCGGTCCTGGGCGCCGCTGCTTCACCGGCACCATTGCGTGCGATGGCGTAGAGTCGACCACATGACAGATCACGGACCATCACCATACGTAGTCGACATCGAAGACGCGACGCTTTCCAACACGAACTACCGCACGACGCTGTGGACCGGCGTCGGGCTCCAGCTGACCGTCATGTCGATCAACCCCGGCGAGGACATCGGCCTGGAGATGCATGACGACGTCGACCAGTTCCTGCGCATCGAGCAGGGCATCGCCCGCGTCCAGATGGGCCCGGCCGAAGACAACCTCGATTTCGATGTCGAGGTCGAAGACGACTGGGCCGTCTTCATTCCCCGCGGCAAGTGGCACAACGTCACCAACGTCGGCAAAGAGCCGCTCAAGGTGTACTCCATCTACTCCCCGCCGGAGCACAAGCACGGCACGGTGCACGCCACCAAGGCCGAGTCCGACGCCGACGAACACCACCACTGAGGTCTAGGCCGCAGGCCCGCCCAGAGCCGGGGCGCCAGCTCCTGGCCCCGGGCGGGCCTAGAGCCCGATGTCCTTGTAACTGCGGGGGTCCTCGATCGGTTCCAGGTGAGGGGTGATGGACATGTCGGGATACTCGGCCTTGATCGCCTCGATCACGTAGTCCATTTGCGTATGCCCCTCCTGGACGCTCCAGTCCCCCGGGACCAGCATGTGAAAGTCCATGAACCGGCGGGACCCCGACTCCCTGGTCCGGATGGCATGGAACTGGATCTCCTGGGACGAGAAAGACTCCAGGATCTCCTCCAGCCGGGCGTTGTCCTCGGGCGGCAGCGTGGCGTCCATCAGGCCCGCCGAGGAGGCCGCGATCAGTTTCCAGCCGGTCCACAAGATGTTCAGCCCGACACCGATGGCGATGACCGGGTCGAGCCACAGCGCCCCCGTGAGCCAGACCAGCCCGATCCCGGCCACCACCCCGGCCGAGGTCCACACATCCGTCAGCAGGTGGTGCCCGTCAGCCTCCAGCGTGATCGAGCGATAGGCCCTGGCGGCCCTCAGCAACACGACCGCGACGGCGCCGTTGATGAGCGAGGCCACCACGGACAGCGCCAGGCCCAGCCCCAGTTCTTCGAGGGGCCGGGGGCTCATCAGCCGGTTGAACGCCGCCGTCATGATGAAGGCCGCGGCCACGAAGATCATGATCCCCTCGATCGCCGCCGAGAAGTACTCGGCCTTCGAGTGGCCGTAGTGGTGGTCGAAGTCGGCGGGTTTGGCCGCCACCTTCAGCGCGATGAGCGCGACCACCGCGGCTACCAGGTTCACCACCGATTCCGCCGCGTCAGAGAGCAGGCCAACCGACCCGGTCGCCCACCAGGCGAGCGTCTTGATCGAGATCGTCGCGACAGCCGCCCCGATGGACAGCCAGGCGTATTTCGTCAGGTGCGAGGTCGACACGACAGACATTGAATCACTTCAGGCAGTCAGCGGCGGAGAACTAGACTGTAGCCGTGGCGCGATTGGGTTGGTTCGGGCTGCCGTTCCTGAACTCGCAGGGGGACGGCTCAGCCGCCGGTCTGGTGTTGTCTGGCGGCGGGGCGCGGGCGAGTTTCCAGATCGGCGCGCTGCAATACCTCTACCGTGAGGCTGGCATCGCCCCCAAGATCTTCGTCGGCACCTCGGCCGGGTCGATCCTGGCCGCCATGCTCGCCCAACATGCCGACCCCGCCGACCAGGCTGACGCCGTCGACGTGCTGGCGGAGCTGTGGACGTCGATGACCAGCCAAGAAGACATGTTCATCGAGCGCACCTGGTTCCGCAAGCTGCGCGCCCACGGCACCGAGCTGCTGCAGGCCCTCGCGGCCGAGCCCCGGCCGTCCTCCATCCGGTCGGTGACGATCAACTTTCCCCGCATCCTGCGCCGCGACGCCGAACCCGAACCCGACGCAGAGCCCGAGCCCGTCCTGAGCCCGCTCGACCGGGCGCTGTCCCCCGAAGGCCAGGAGAAGGACGACTGGTCCCCCGGGGCGCTCATGAGCCTGCTGAGCAACCTGGGCCGCCTCAGCCGGGCTGGCGGTGACCTGCCGCAGATCTGGCAGGGGGCCGACCGGACCCGGTCGGCGTACCGGCCCGGGCCCCTGCTGGCCAGGCTCATCCACCCCGACGTGTTCCAGGGCGAACGGGTCGGCGCCTCGGGCATGAAGCTGCGCATCGCGACGGTCGGCCTGGTCGGCGGCGAGCTGCACTACATGCGGGAGGACGGCGTCCTGGTGGACCGGTTCGACGTCCCCCTCTCGCCCGCCCGGCACGACATCGCGCTGGGCGTCCTGGCATCGTGCGCGATCCCGGCGGTTTTCGCCCCGGTCGAGATCGGCGACGAGGTGTACGTGGACGGCGGGGTGCGAGAAAACCTGCCAGCCGAGATGGCCATCGGCCACCTGGGGGCCAGTCCGGCCTACGTCATCGCGGCCGCACCCCCCGGGGTCCCGGCAGACCCGGGTGCGGCGTCCTGCGATGTGCTGTCGATCATCATGCGTTCCACCTCGATCCTGTCGGACGAGTCGCTGCGGGACGAGGTCGCCTACGCCCGGTCGGCTGGCGCGATCGTCATCGAGCCCGAGGTCGACGTGCACGACGTGCTGACCGTGGTGCCGGAACTCATCCGCATCAACATGGACTACGGCTGGATGAGGGCGGCCGAGGCCGTCCTCGGGGTGACCGCGGCCGAGGAGGCCCTGCACCGGCGGATCATTGAGGCCCGGATGGAGCTGTACGAGGTGCGCAGGCGCCTCGCCGTGGAGGAGACCAAAGAAGACCTGCTCGCGGAGGTCCACCTGCAGTACGAGCTGCGCGACGCCGTGTCGCGCTCGCACGCCAGCTTCCTGCCCCCGGGGGTGGCTGGCTAGCCGCCCTGGGAACGCCGCTGCGGCGTCCGGCCGGGCCAGCGTCCTCAGCCCTTGGTGGCCCCCTGCGTCAGCCCCGCCACGATCCACCTGCTGGCGAAGGCGAACATCGCCATGGTGGGCAGGATGGTCAGCACCGCCGCGGCCGACATCGGCCCCCACTCGATGTTGAAACTGGAGATGAACCCGTTGAGCGCCGTCGGGATCGTCTTGCGCTGGTCGGTGTTGATGAGCGTCACCGAGAGGAACAGTTCGTTCCAGCAGTTGACGAAGTTGAAGATGAACGTCGCGACGATGCCCGGGGTCATGACCGGGACGATGACCCGGGTCAGCACGCCGAACCGGGAGCAGCCATCCACCATGGCCGCCTCCTCCACGCTGTCTGGCACGTTGTCGAAGAACCCCCGCAGCATGACCGCCGAGAACGGGATCGTCATCGCGATGTAGACCAGCACCAGACCGAACCGGCTGTCCACCAGTTTCCAGCTGGTCAGCAGCTGGTACAGCGGCCCCAGCGCGATGAACGCCGGGATCATCTGCGTCACGAGGAAGGCCAGCATCACCGCCGACCGGCCGCGGAAGGTGAACCGGGACAGCACGTAGCCGCTCAGCAGCGCGATCGCGGTGGCGACCAGCGCGGCGGCAGCCGACACGATCAGGCTGTTGAGCAGGTAAGAGCCGAAACTCGCCTTCTGAAACAGCGAGGTGTAATTCTCGAAGGAGAACTCCCGCGGCCAGTACCTCACCGGGTATTCGGCGATGTCTCCCGCCGGTTTGAACGAGGTTAGGGCGATCCAGTAGAGCGGGAACAGCGTGATGAGCAGCCACAGCCCCAGGCCGAGGACGCGGATGCCGCGCAGCGCGGCCGGAAGACGATGGATCATGCCTCCCCCTTCCTGGTGAGCAGGCTCAGGTAGGCCCCGGTGAACACCACGAGCACGCCCATGACGATGAAGCCCAGCGCCGAGGCCAGGCCGTAGCTGCCCTGCTGGGTGAACTGGATCATCCAGGTCGTGGCGATCTGGGTCTGGTTGCCGGGCCCGCCACCGGTCATCGCATAGATGATGTCGGGGAAGTTGAAGATCCAGATGACGCGCAGCAGCACGGTCAGCAGGAGCGTCGAACGGATATAGGGGATGGTGACCTGCAGCAGCGTCCGCCACCGCCCGGCGCCGTCGAGCGCGGCGGCCTCGTGGAGCTCCTCGGGGACCGATTGCAGCGCCGCCAGGATCATGATGGCGAAGAAGGTCACGCCGTACCAGACGTTGGCGATGATGACCGACACCAGCGCCAGGTCGGGATCGGCGAGCCACGGGATCGGGCGGTCAGTGAACCCGAACCGCATCAGCAGGTCGTTGACGACGCCGAACTCCGAGTTGAACATCCAGCGGAACAGGATGCCGATGAGAAAACCGGATACCGCCCAGGGGTAGAACACCAGCGCCTGGTACACGCCCCGGAACCGGAACGTCCGCCTCAGCCCGAGCGCGATGAGAAAACCGATGAGGAACTGCGGGACCAGTGACCCGATGACCCAGATCACCGAGTTGACCAGCACCTTCCCGAACAGCGGGTCTAAGGCCAGCGTCCGGAAGTTCCCCCACCCGACCCACGGGGTGTTGGTGATGTCGTAGAGGTTCCACTGCCGAAACGACATCTGCCCACCCACCAGCAGCGGATAGTAGGTGAACACCGCGACGAATACCGCCGCCGGGGCCAGGAAGGCCAGGATCAGCCAGCCCGTCCGGGTCCCGAAGTGGCGGCGTCGGCTGAGGCGGGCGCCAGCCGTGGCGCCCGCCTTCCCCCCGGTCGAAGGGCTACTCAGCCCTTCCATTTCTCCGTCCAGAACTGATCCCAGCCCTGAAGCGTCTCAGCTGTGCTCTTCTTGCCGAGCAGCACCTGCTGCAGGTCCTGTTCGGAGCGCTGCATCCACTCGGTCCACCAGGCGACACCGCGCGGTTCCTTGACCGACAGGTAGGTGTCCGGCTGCGAGGTCATGGTCACGTAGGCCGCCCAGGGGCCGGTCTTGAAGAACTCGTCTTCACCGGCGTCCTTGAGGATCGGCACCAGGCTGTTCTCCTTGGCGAACTTGGTGGAGGGGGCACCCGCCAGCCACTGCACCAGCTTCACCGACTCGGCCTTGTGCTTGCTGGACTCGGCCACGCCCCAGCCAGCGGTCGCCATCGGCCAGGCGGCCTTGCCGCTCGGGCCAACCAGGTTCGGGGCGACGTTCCACTGCTCGGCCTTGAGCGAGGACTTGTTCACCACCGCGATGACCTCGGGGTCCTGCAGGAGGAAGGCCGTGGAGCCGTTGGTGAAGGCCTGCACCATCTCGGGGTAGCCCCAGGACACCGACGATTCCGGGGAGCCGGTCTTGAACAGGTCGATGTAGCGGTCGAACGCGGTCTGGGATTCCGGGGTGGTGAAGATCGTGGCCCCGCTGGCGACCTTGTAGGCATTCTCCCGGTCGAGGGAGTCCGCGTTGTAGGCCTCCAGGATGCTCATGAGCTGGCCCGCGGAGTTCTTGCCGCCGCGGAAGGCGTAGCCGTAGCGGTTCTTGGTCGGGTCCTGGATCTTCTTGGCCTGGGCGATCAGGTCCTCCCAGGACTTCGGGGCGCCGTCGAACCCGGCCTCCTTCACCAGGTCGGTGCGGTAGAACAGGCTCAGCCCGTAGAACCCGTAGGGCACGAAGTAGGAGCGCCCCTCGGCGTCCAGGGTGAACTCCCGTGCCTGGTCCGTGAGCGCCTTGAGCCCAGACCACGACTTGATCTCGGGGCCCATGTCGTGGAGCCACTTGTTCTTGCTGAACGGGCCCACCGTGAGGTCACGGACTTCGAGGACGTCCACACCCGAGCCGGACTGCAGCATCTGCTGGATCTTCTGGTCGGCCTGGTCCGTCGGGGGCGAGACCAGTTGCACCTTGATCGTGGGGTTCTCCTTCTCGAACTCGGCGAGCAGCCCCTTGATGAGCTGCGTCCGGTCTGGGCTGGTCAGGCTCTCGACCATCTGCAGCGTGACCTGCCCTCCTCCGGTCTCACCGCCGCTGGCACCGCCACAGCCCGATACTGCCAGGGCGAGCAGCGTCGACATTGCCGCTGCCGCCATCAATCGGTTCCGCATCAGCTTTCCTCCTATTCTTCGACTCTTGATACTTCTTCTTGGGCCTGTTCCCGCGCCCACCGGCACAGCAGGGGGACGCCGGCGTTGGCCAGGTGAACAAAATCGGCATGCTGGTTGTAGGCGTGGGCGGACAGCCTCAGGTATCCCTCCCCGTGGAAGGACGTGAAGGACACCGCCACCCCGGCCTCCCGGCTGAAGGGCACCCGCAGCGCATCGGCCGTCTCCCGGTCCCGGGCGAGCGGCGCCGGGAGGCGCAGCAGCCTCATCAGGCCGACCGGCTGCCCGACGTCGGGCACCGGATCGGCTACCACCGCTGCCAGCGCTTCGGCGACGACCGCGCTCCCCTCGTCCAGCACCCGGGACGCTTCCTGGCGCAGGGCCGCCCAGCCGATGGTCTCCTCAATGTGCCGCCAAGCGAAGGGGGCGCATAGCCAGGCCGTGGCGTCGATGGTGCCCTGGTGGTCGAAGCGGTGCGGGAAGGGCTCACGCGCCCCCCAGGAGTCGATCAGCGGGTACAGCTCCTGGCCGCCGTCTCTGGCTACCAGCACCGCGGTGCCGCGCGGCGCGCAGGCGAACTTGTGGAGGTTACCCACCCAGTAGTCGGCCTCACGGCACACCGGATCGTCCAGCACCCCTGGGGCGTGGGCGCCATCGACCAGCGTGCGCACCCCGTAGCCCCGGGCCATGGCACACACCTCGGCGGCGGGCAGCGCCCGCGCGGTGGGTGAAGTGACCTGGTCGATGACCAGCAGGTGAGGACGCTGTGCCAGCGCGGGCTCCAGCAGCTCAACAACCTGGCTGGCACTGGCCTCGAGGGGGATGGGCACGACCCGGCACCGTCCGCCGGTGCGTCTCGCCAGCCGTTCGGCCCCCATGGTGACGGCGCCGTAGCCGTGATCGGTGACGACGACATCGACCGGGCCAGCTCCCAGCAGCGACGCATACACCACCGACACCCCCGCCGACACGTTCGGGACGAGGGCCAGGCTCTCTCGTTCCACGGCGAGCAGCTGGGCGAGTTCCGCGCGGGCGTCCGCGATGCGTTCGGCCAGCGTCGCGAACCACCGCACGGGGTTCCACTCCATGAGCCTGCGCAGACGCTCCTGTTCCTCCTGCACCGCTACCGGAACCGCCCCGAAGGAGCCATGGTTCAGGTGGCGCGTACAGGGGTCGAGACTCCACCGCGGGCCCCGCTCCCCTTGGGGGCACCGCACACTCGCATCATTCAGCACCGAACGACCTCCTGTCGGACAATGCTGCCACAGGAAGGAGAAATGTGCGAGATACTTCTGGAATATTTCCCTGATTGTCTGACAAAGATGGATCTCGTGCAGACTGGGAGCATCAGCTGCCCCAGCGAAGGAGGAAGGGATGGGCGCAGTAGACGTTGCACGGAGCGGACTTTGCCGCATGATCGCTTCCGGGCAGTTGCAGTGCGGGCAGCCGCTGCCCGGCGAGGTCGAGCTGTGCGAGCGGTTCGGGGTGTCCAGGAGTTCCCTGCGGGAGGCGCAGAAGATGCTCGTCGTGGCCGGGGTCTTGACCTCCGAACCAGGCAGCCGGACCTTCGTGTCCCAGATGACCCCCCACCAGATCATGTCCGGCCTGGAGATCGTGGTTCCGCTGTTGCCGCTGCATCGCTTCCTGGACCTCTTCCCGCTCAGGGAGGTGTTGGAGGGCCACACCGCCGCTCAGGCCGCGGCGCGGATGACCGACGAGGAGCGCGTCCGGCTGATCGCGGTGGCCGAGGAGCTGGGCCGCACCGAGCCGTCCGAGCGGGCCCAGGAACTGGACGCCGAGTTCCACCAGCTCATCATCCACGGGGCCGGGGACCCGCTCATCGAGGCCCTGCTCGTGACGATCCGCCGCCGGGGCCGGGACTATCACATCTTCGACACCGACAGCGGCGCCCAGCTCAAACCGCTCAGCGACAAGGCCCACCTCCGCATCGCCGAAGCGATCTCGCGCAAGGACCCGGAAAGCGCCAGGTTTCTCGCCATGGAACACGTCCGCACCACCCGCCGGTGGCTGGAGGGCCTGCAACCCAATCCGACGCTCTAACGGGCGGCACACCGCGGTCCGGGAGGATTCGTGGGCTGGTGCCCCCAGCGGGGCTCGAACCCGCGACCCATGGATTAAAAGTCCACTGCTCTGCCAGCTGAGCTATAGGGGCGGACCCATTCTAGCCATGGCAAGCTGGAAACATGCATTCCTGGGTCTACCTGGTGCTCGCGCTCGCGATCGGGCTGCCGCTGCTCGCCGCCGCCGCGCTCGCCGACCGGCGCTCGCGCATCGCCAGGCACGCCCAGCTGACTAGCGCACCGGAACGCCCCATCCCGGGCTTCAGCGGCGCGACACCGGACTATGTGCCCGCCGACGACGTTCTGGGCCGGGCCATCTCCTTGCGGCACAACGACGAGGAGGAGAATCGCCGCATCGGAATATTGCTCAGCGAATGCGTGCAGATATCCGCAGGCTGGGCGTCCGATCGTTTTGCCACACACGCCGACCCGGTCCGTACCCTGCTGGACGATCCCGCCGTGCTCATCGCCGACGAGATCGGCACAATGCGCGAGATGCTCACCCCGCTGCAAAACGCCCGCCGCCTCGGCGCGCCCCTGGTGATCGTCGCAGGAAAGATCGAGCAAGCTACCCTAGACACGCTAGCCGCGAATCGTATTCGCTTTGGCTTGGGCGTGCTGGTCGTGCTGGCCGACGAAGCCACCCGGCAAAGGATCGCAGAGATTACCGGTTCCGCCCGAACGACCCGAATTGACCTACAGGCCGGATATCTCCGAGCCGAATCGCTGCGGCGAGTAACTTTCTGGTCGGCTAATGCGACTACCAGCTGGATCGGCAAGCCTCAACCCTCAAGTCAGACTTGACATGAGGGTTGGCCAGCCCCGATAGCCGCGCCCAAGAACAGCGCCAGAAACGGCATAACCCCTAGCCAGAGCGCCTCTAAACAACTCTCCAGGTATAGCTAAACCCTCCGTGAGGAGCGTTGCGGCAGGCGCTCCAACGCATTCCCTCACCCCCGCCCGGGCCGGATTTCTTTGCCGACCCCGACCACAGTCCTTATGGTCGCTCCCGAAGCCGTACCCCAATGCATAAGTCGAGGAGCAAACCGTGAGTTCACCACTACGCACTGTGCGCACCATGACCGCGACGCTACTGGCCGCCGGGATGTTGCAATTGGCCGCTATCGTGGCCAGCCCGCCAGCGGACGCCAACCAGAAGGTCGCCACGGCGACCACCTGGGTCAATATCCGCAGCGGCCCCGGCACCAGCTATTCCAAGCTGGGCATCCTCTACGAGGGGCAAAGCGTGGAGGTCACCGGGCAGCGGGGGAACTGGGCGGTCGTCCGGTATAACGGCTCCACCGCCTACATCTATTCGTCCTATCTGTCGATTCGGTCCAGCTCGGCCAGCCAGGTATCCGCTGGGGGACGCAAAGGCAGCGTGCATTCCACGGCGCGGCTCAACGTGCGCACCGCACCGAGCCTCGCTTCTCAGGTCATCACGACGGTCAATCCGCACACCGCATTCACCTTGACCGGCCGCACCTCGAATGGTTTCTCCGAGGTCACCTACCGCGGCGCGACCCGGTGGGTCTGGTCGGCCTATATCAGCGCTCCCTCATCGCCGGGCAAGCCGTCGGCGCCAGCGCCGAGCCTGCCGAAGGTGACCGGCAAGATGCGGCTCACGGGACGCCTGATGATCCGCAGCGACGACACCCCGAACTTCACCAGCCTCGGCAAGCTGCCGATCGGGTCGATCATCGACGTCACGGGCGTCAAGCGCAACGGCGTCGTCCAGGCGGTCTACCAGGGCGCCGTGCGCTGGTTCGACGCCGACTGGGTCGTACCGGTGGACTCCGGCCCGGCGGCCCCCAAGGCCCCGGCGGCCCCGTCCACCATCGGTAGCCGCTACAGCAAGCACAACCTGAACGTGCGTGCGGCCGCCTCCCATTCCAGCGCCCTGCTGGGGGTCGCCAGCGCGGGCACCACGCTCCAGGTCACCGGGCGCATCAGCAACGGTTACGCCGAGATCAACTGGCACGGCCGCACGGCGTGGGTCGCGGGCCAGTACCTCATCGCGTCCACCGATTCGCTCATCACCGCCTGGTCGGCGGGGCTGGACTCGCTGCTGCCCAACGGCAAGCGGATCGTCCGGACGGTCCACTCGGAGTTCCCGCAGATCAAGGTCATGTACGGCGTCCGCTTCGACCCGATCCCGGACCACCCCTCCGGCAAGGCGGTCGACATCATGATCCCCAACTACAAGAACAACAAGGAGCTGGGCTGGCGGATCGCCGAGTACATGAAGGCCAACGCCAAGCGGCTGAAGATCCGCTACATCATCTTCGACCAGAAGCTGTGGAACATCGAACGCGATTCCGCGGGATGGCGGCGGATGTCCGACCGCGGCGGCGACACCGCCAACCACAAGGACCACGTCCACATCACGACCTACTGAACCGCCCGCGACGCGGCGTGTGGCCCCTGCTGATCCCTCAGCGGGGGCCACAGCGCGTTCTAGGACGCGAACCGCTCCCCGGCCGCCTCCCGGGCCGCCCAGCCCACCAGAAGCCGCCCAGGCACGCCGTGCCCGCCCCTTCACTGTGGTGCTGCCCGCCGGGCGGTGGAGGCCTGGAGCGTAACCGGCGGCCAGGGAAGCGCGCGGTGCCCCAGACAACCCAGAAACAACCGGAGACGGGCATAGAAATGAAGAAAGGCCCGAACGGGCCTTTTCGAGGTACATGGTGGCCAGGGCCGGGGTCGAACCGGCGACCTTTCACTTTTCAGGCGAACGCTGCTACCAACTGAGCTACCTGGCCA
>JAUMWV010000041.1 GCA_030529455.1 Propionibacteriaceae bacterium
CTTCGAGCTCAGCGCGCCCAGGGTGAGCATCATCCGCCAGGGCATCGTCGAGATGGGTCGCCTGGCGGTGTCGACGCTGTTCGCCGTCATGGGCGGGGATCGCCCCGACTCCATCCGAATCCCGACCGAGCTGGTGGTGCGCGAGTCCACGGGTCCGGCACCCCAGGCAGCTCCAGAGGAGGCGACACAGGCATGCTGACACTGCGCGAGGTGACCAAGCGATTCGCGGGCGTCACGGTGGTGGACCGGGTGAGCGTCGACGTCAACCCGGGCGAGGTGCACGTCCTGCTCGGCGAGAACGGCGCCGGTAAGTCCACCCTCATCAAGATGATGGCTGGCATCTACACCCCCGACGAGGGCGACATCATCATCGATGGCAAGGTGACTCGGCTACCCACCCCGAAGGCCGCCGAATCCCTCGGTATCGCGACCATCCACCAGGAACTCAACCTGGTCGGCTCGCTCAGCGTGGCCGAGAACATCATGCTCGGGCGGCTCCCCAACCGGGGCGGCCTGGTCAACCGGGCGCAGATGCGCTCCCGGGCGCGGGAGGCGCTGCAGCGCATCGGGCTCGACATCGACGTCAACCGCCCGGTGAGTTCGCTCGGGATCGCCCAGCAGCAACTCGTCGAGATCGCCCGGGCGCTCTCGCTGGACTCGCGGCTGCTGATCCTCGACGAGCCCACGGCCGCGCTGACCCACCACGAGGCCGACCAGCTGTTCGCCGTGATGGAGGACCTGCGGGCCAAAGGTGTGGCGATGGTCTTCATCAGCCACCACCTCGACGAGATCGCCCGCGTCGGAGACGTGGTGACCGTGCTGCGGGACGGCCAGTTCGTCGGCCGGGTGCCAGCCTCCACGCCCGCACCCGAACTGGTCAGGCTCATGGTCGGACGCGACATCGACGAGCAGTTCCCGCGCCGCCGAACCGAGCCGGGAGAGGTCAAGCTGGAGGTCACCGGACTGAGCCGACAGGGGGCGTTCAGCGACATCAGCCTCAGCGTCCGGGCCGGTGAGATCGTCGGGATCGCTGGCCTGGTCGGGGCCGGGCGCACTGAGGTGCTGCGGGCCATCGCGGGGGCCGACCGCTACGACTCCGGTGAGGTGGCCGTGAACGGGGTCCGACTGCGCCCGGGCAACGTGGTCGCTGCGCTGCAGGCGGGCATCGGGCACGTGCCCGAGGACCGCAAGGGGCAGGGGCTCGTGCTCGGCGCGGGCGTCAGCGACAACATGGGGCTCGCCACGCTGTTCAGCTCGGCGCGCGGGCTGCTCGCCGACCGCCGCGGCCAGCGCCAGCGGGCCGGGGACGTGGCCGAACAGCTGCGGATCAGGATGACCTCCCTCGATCAGGTCTCCCGGACGCTGTCGGGCGGCAACCAGCAGAAGATCGTCTTCGGGCGTTGGCTGATGGCCAAATCGACGGTGCTGCTGCTCGACGAACCGACCCGCGGCGTCGACGTCGGCGCGAAGGTCGAGATCTACGAGCTGATGAACCAGATCACCGCGCTCGGCGGAGCGATCCTCATGGTGTCCTCGGAACTGCCCGAGGTGCTTGGCATGGCCGACCGGATTCTCGTCATGAGCGGCGGCCGGATCACCGGAGAGCTGACCAGCGACGAAGCAACCCAGGACGCCGTGATGACGCTCGCGGTGTCCACCTCGACCCAAGGAGCAGCATGAGCCAGGCCACGACGCGGACGCACGCGGTCAAATCATTCCTCGTCAACAACGGCGCCCTCGTGGGCCTCGTGCTGCTGTGCGCGGCGCTGCTCGTCGCCGCCCCCGCCTTCCGCACCACGGCCAACGCGCTGAATATCGGCGTGCAGGCGGCGACCGTGGCGATCCTCGCCTTCGGCATGACCTTCGTCATCGTCGCGGCGGGCATCGACCTGTCGGTCGGTTCGGTCGCGGCGCTGTCGAGCATGTGCGCGGCTTACCTGTTCAGCAACGCCGGGCTGCCCGGCTGGCTCGCGCTGCTCTGCGGCCTCGCGGTCGGCGCCTGTTTCGGGGCGATCAATGGCCTGGCCAACGCCTACCTGCGGCTGCCGTCGTTCATCGCGACGCTGGCGATGCTCTCGGTGGCCCGGGGCCTGACGCTGGTCGTCTCGGGTGGGCGTCCCATCGCCTCGCCCGAGGCGGTCAACGCCCTCGGCGGCGACATCGGCGGGGTGCTGCCGGTGCCGGTGCTGGTGCTGGCCGCCGCGGGGGCCGTCGCCGCCTTCATTCTCAACCGCACGACCTGGGGCCGGGCCATGTACGCCGTCGGCGGCAACCTGGAGGCCGCCCGGCTGTCCGGCATCCCGGTCCGCAGGGTCCAGGTGCTGGTGTTCGCGCTGTCGGGGACCTTCGCCGCGCTCGCCGGGCTCGTCCTGTCCGGGCGGCTGCACTCGGCCCAGCCGCAGGCCGCCCTCGGCTACGAGCTGGATGCCATCGCCGCCGTCGTGATCGGCGGGGCCTCCCTGGCCGGTGGCGTCGGGCGGGTCAGTGGGACGCTGATCGGGGCGCTGCTGCTCGCGGTCATCCGCAACGGGCTCAACATCTTGAACGTCTCGTCGTTCTGGCAGCAGGTCGTCATCGGACTCGTCATCGCGCTAGCCGTCGCCATGGACGTGCTGCGCCGCAAGGAAAGCTCGCACTAACCAAAGAAAGGAGACCATCATGATCACTCGCAGGAATCTCGCTGCCGCCGCTCTCGCCGGGGCCGCGCTGGCCCTCGTCGGCTGCTCCGGGTCCGGAGGGGCAGCGGGCGGGGCGAAGGTCGTGCTGCTGCTGTCGACCCTCAACAACCCGTTCTTCGTCGACGTGCGCGACGGCGCGCTGGAGGCCGCCAAGGCCGCCGGGCTCAACCTGGAGGTCTCGGACGCGCAGAACGATTCGGCGACCCAGGCCAACCAGGCCGCCAACGCCCAGGCCGGCGGGGCCAAGGTCGTCATCATCAACCCGGTCGATTCCAAGGCCGCTGGCCCGGCGGTCGCTCCGCTGGTGTCGGCGAAGGTGCCCGTGATCGCCCTCGACCGCGCGGTCGAGGGGGCTGAGGTCACCAGCTTCATCGCCTCCGACAACGTCGCGGGCGGGGCCCAGGCCGCGGAGGCGCTGGCCAAGGCGCTCGGGGAGAAGGGCAACGTGATCGTCCTGCAGGGCGTGCCGGGCACCTCGGCGTCCAACGACCGGGGCAAGGGCTTCAGCGAGAAGATCGCCTCCTACCCCGGCATCAAGGTCGTGGCGAAGCAGACCGCCAACTTCGACCGCGCCCAGGCCCTCGACGTGACTACCAACCTGTTGCAGGCCAACCCGGGTGTCGTGGGGATCTTCGCCGAGAACGACGAGATGGCGCTTGGCGCGATCCAGGCGCTCGGGGCCAGGGCGGGCACCGAGGTCAAGGTGTTCGGCTTCGACGGGACCGAGGATGGGCTCAAGGCGGTGAAGGCCGGAACCCTGAGCGGCACTATCGCCCAGCAGCCGAAGGAACTGGGGAAGAAGGCCGTCGAGTTCGCGGCGAAGGCCGCAGAGGGGCAGCCGCTCTCGGCCCTGGCCCCGGTGCCGGTCACCACGATCACCAGCGAGAACGTGGCGGAGCACCTGAAATGAGCGTGGTCGTCGTCGGATCCATCAACGCTGACCTGCACCTCAGGGTGGCTCGCCACCCGAGCCCCGGGGAGACCCTGCTGGCCTCCGGCGGGACCATCTCTCCCGGCGGGAAGGGGGCCAATCAGGCCTGCGCGGCGGCGCTCACTGGGGCGCGGACCGTGCTGCTCGGCGCGGTTGGGTCCGACGGCGCCAGGGAAGCCGCGCTGCGGCTGCTGAAGAGCGCCGGGGTGGACCTCACCCATCTCGTCCACCTCGACGAGGCGCCGACCGGCCTCGCGGTGGTCACGGTCGATGAGGCTGGGGAGAACACGGTGCTGGTCGTGCCCGGGGCCAACCGGCTCGTGTCGCGGGACATGGTTGAGCGCGGGACTCCGGTCATTCGGGCGGACGGTGTCGTGGTGGTACAGGGTGAGATCCCGCCAGCCGTGAGCGCCGCCGCGGTCCGGGAGGCGACCCGCCGCGTGGTGGTGAACCTCGCCCCGGCGATCGACGTGGAGCCCGCGCTGCTGCTCCGCGCCGATCCGCTGGTCGTCAACGAGCACGAGGGCAAGGACGCATTGCGCCAGCTCTCGGCCCACAGCGGGGGCAGCCCCGGGGCTGTCGTGGAGGCGCTGCTCGGGGCCGGTGTGCCCTCGGTGGTGCTGACCCTGGGCGCGCAGGGGGCGCTGGTCGGCCAGGGCACTCAGGTGGTCAGGGTGGCGGCCCCACGGGTCGTCGCGGTGGACACCGTCGGGGCGGGCGACGCCTTCGCCGGTGCGCTGGCCGCGCGGCTGGACGCCGGGGAGACGCTGCTCGAGGCGGCCCGCTACGCCACCCGCTTCGCCGCCTACACCGTGCAACACGAGGGGGCACAGGCGTCCTATCCGGCGGCGGGGACCATGTTGCCGGAGCTGCCATGAAGAAGACCGGATTGCTCAACCCCCAGCTCTGTGCCGCCATCGCGCGGCTGGGCCACACGGACACCTTCGTGGTGGCCGACTGCGGGCTGCCGATCCCGGAGAGCGTGCCGGTGGTCGATCTCGCGGTCACCGCGGGCGTCCCGGGACTGGCCGAGGTGCTGGAACCGCTGCTCGGCGAGGTGGTGGTCGAGGCCGCGGTGATCGCGTCCGAGGCTAGGGGGACGCCCACCGAGGGCCTGCTGCTCGGCCTGTTGGGGTGCCCCCTGGCCGACGTCGCCCACGAGGAGTTCAAACGGCTGGTGCGGGAGGCGTCCTTCGTGGTGCGCACCGGAGCGGACGTGCCCTACGCCAACGTCCTGCTCCGCAGCGGCGTGCCGTTCTGAGTCGGGGCTCAGCTGCCGAGGCGGGGGAACTCGCGCAGCGAGAACAGCACCTCGACGCTGACCTCGAAGTACTCGGCGAGCTGGAGGGCGAGAGCGAGCGAGGGCGAGTACTCGCCCCGTTCCAGGTAGCCGATGGTCTGATAGTGGACGCCGAGGGCGTCCGCGAGCTGCCGTCGGCTGATGCCGCGCTCTGCCCTCAGCATCGCGATGCGGTTGTAGATCGTCTCGGCCATCGACGTTCAGTATCCCCGAGTCAGCAGCCGTTCGCGAGTGGCGGTGAGCCGCGCCCCGGATTCGCCGCGGATCATCCGCCGCAGCAGGACCGGCGCGATGGCCAGCCCGACCAGGGTCCATACGCCGAGCACCGCTAAGGTCTCGGCGATCCGCCAGGACCCGGCGATCTCGACGGCGGAGGCCGCGTCCGGCAGCAGGGCCGCCCGCATACCCAGCCCGAGCCAGTACACCGGTGTGGTCTGCACCACGGCCTGTAGCCAGGACGGCAGCATCGTGACCGGGAAGAAGATTCCCGATATGGCGACCAGCCCGTAGGTGAGCAGGAACGGCAGCGTCAGCCCGATCGGGGTCTTGACCAGGCAGGCCAGGATCGCGCCCCAGGGGATCGTGGCGGCGAGGCCCAGCGCGGTGACGCCGAGCAGCAGCAGCCAGGCGGCGGGGCCGTTGGGGCCGACGCCGCTGAACAGCGCCGTCGCCGGAATGAGATAGGCGGCGATCAGGATCAGGTTGAACGCCATGACCACCAGGGTCTTACCGGCCAGGTAGCCGCGCAGCCCGCCCGGGAGGCACTTCATCCTGAGCAGGGTCCCATCGTCGCGGTCGGAGAAGATCTCGCCCGCGACCTGGGCGAAACCGCCGAAGAAGACCATGGCCCCGACCATGCCGGGGAGGATGAACTGGCCGACGGTCAGGACCGAGGCCGTGATGGCCTGGTCGCGCAGGTACCAGGCGATGACCAGGACGATGACCGGCACCAGCAGCGCCGTAAGGGGCTCTCCGCTGGCGAAGCTGATCCGCAGCTCGGTCCAGGCCTGACGCGCGGCCTTGCGCCACGTGCTCATGCGTTCTCCTTTCCTGCCATCGCCGGAGCGTGTTCGGCGCGGCGGACCAGCGCCAGGTAGGCGTCTTCGAGGGTGGCCCTGCGGATGTCGAGGTCGTCCATCACGTTCGCCGGGTCCGCCAGGTGGCTCCGGAGGAAGCCCGCGGGGTCGTCGGTGGGGTGGACGTGGCGGCCGTGCCGATCGGTCCAGACGACCTCGGCCTGGGCGTAGAAGCGGGTTCGCAGGGCGTCGGGCGAGCCGTCGGCGACGATAGATCCGCGGTCCAGGATCAGGATGCGGTCGGCGACCCGTTCGGCCTCCTCCAGGTCGTGTGTGGTGACGAGGACGCTGGCGCCCTCGTCGGCCAGGTCGGTGATGAGGTTCTGGAAGAGGCGCCTGGCCTCGGGGTCGAAGCCCGCCGTCGGCTCGTCCAGGAACACGACCTCGGGGCGTCCGGCAATGCCGATCGCCAGGTCGAGGCGGCGGCGCTGGCCGCCGGAGAGGCGCTTGAGCGCGATGTCGGCCGAATCCTGGAGGCCGACCAGGCTCAGCAGCTCGCCGGTGGGGCGGGGCCGGATCACCTCCGGCGTGGCGTAGGGCCGGTAGTAGCTGCCGAGGTAGTCCAGCAACTGGCGTGCAGTCCAGCCGCGGTGATCGCGCCACGATTGCATCACGATGCCGATCCTGGCCCGCCAGGGATCGCCCGCGGTGAGGGGGTCGTGGCCAAGCACCCGCACGGTACCGGAGGAGGGCCTGCGGAACCCCTCCAGGATCTCGATCGTCGTGGTCTTGCCCGCGCCGTTGGGTCCGAGCATCGCGACGACCTCGCCCGCGTGGATCTGGAAACTGATTCCAGACAGCACCTCGTGGTTGCCGTAGACCATCCGTACATCGTGGGCCTCGATCACCCAAGAGGGGGTATTCATGCGTTGAAGCATAGTAGAAGTACTATCAATTGTAAAGAATATCTGGTGTCCTGGCTGTGCGTGGTGAGTCCTCCTCGCCGCGGATGGCGTCGCCGTCCAGGGCTAGCGGCACGATGACCCCAAGCTCAGTGAGGCTTTTCTCAGGTTCTTTTCATCTTGGCTGATCCTTTGGCTGAGAGGGTGTAGTACATGCGAGGTTCTATTTCACGCATTGTTGCGTTGTTCGTGCTGCTGCTGGTGCCGGTCGCGCTGGCAGTGGCAGCCCAGTTCGTTGCTAACCGGCCCGGGCCACCGGCGGCCCCTGGCCCGGTGAAAGCGAGCACCCGATGAATGCTCAACAGCCCACCGTGCTTCCCGAATCCGCCGATGGCTCGGCGATCCCCGCCCGCTGGCGCATTCTTGGCTGGCTGGTCTTCACCACCGCGCTCGCGCTGTGCGGCGTGTTCGTCACCGTCACCAGCACCTTGTCCGCGGGGGTGGCCCGGGACGCCAACGCCGACGTCACCCAAGACCTAGTCGAGTTCACCCATTTCGCTGCGGAGGCCACCGACCCCAACACGGGGCAGGGCTTCGAGACCTTCGAACGGCTCAGCGAGGTCTTCCTCCGGCGCCAGTCTCCCCGCATCGGACAGGTCCTCATCGCCCAGGATTCCGGCGGACGTTCCATCGCGCAGCGCGTCGGGCGTCGCGTCGACCCCACCTTCGACTCCGCCGACGCCCCCGCCCTGCTGGCTGCGGTCACGAAGGCCAACTCCGGCATCCTGGACACCGTCCACGGCGAGCTCCGCTGGGCCAAGACCCAGGTGCAGCTTGGCAGCGGCGAGATCGGCCAGATGGTGATCGGCGTCTTCACCCAGCCCCGGCACGACCAGCTGCGCAACGTGCGCACGATCATCCTCAACGTGTCGATCGCGGCGCTGGTCGTGGTCGCGGTGATCGGCTGGCTGGTGGCGGGCCAAATCCTCCGGCCGCTGCGCGTGATGCGCGATGTGACCGCCTCGGTGTCGAAGAGCAACCTGCAGCGGCGCATCCCAGTACACGGCCGCGACGACGTCGCGATGCTCGCGGCCACGGTCAACGGCATGCTCGACCGCCTGAGCGACGGGTTCGCCGCGGAGCAGCGCTTCGTCAACGACGCCAGCCGGGAACTGGCAGACCCCATCATGCGGCTGGACGGCTGCGTGAACCGGCTCGCGGCGGGGCAGAGCAGCCCGCGAGAGGCCGCGGCGGAAGCCAAGGACGAGATCAGTTCGCTGCAACGGGTGCTGGCCGACCTGCGCGCCCTCGTTGAAGCCCAGCGTCCGGGCTTCGTCGTCCCCCGCCGTGTCGAAGTGCAAGACTTTGCCGGGCAGCTGGCTCAGCGGGCGTCCCGCGTCACCGAACGCGAATGCATCGTGCGGTCGGCCCGGGGCAGCGCAGACTTTGATTCCGAGCGCCTCACCTCGGCCATGCTGCAGCTCATCAAGAACGCTGACACGCACGCCGACCAGGGTTCCCCCATCAGGATTTTCGCTGAGTTCGTCACGGAGGGCGAGCGTCCCTTCGTCCGGATGTCCATCGTCGATGACGGGCCGGGCATCAACGCAGAGGACGCCGAGCGGTTCTTCGATCCGTTCGTCCACGGGCAGGACGCCAGCGGGGTAGGGCTCGGCCTGGCCATCGTCCGGGCCATCGCGGAAGCCCACGACGGCTGCGCTTTCGTCGAGAGCAGCGAAGCAGGTGCCACCTTTGGCATCCTCATCCCGCGCTATCGCGACGATGTCGAAGACGACGACGGCGAGGAGGCCACGTCATGACCAGCACCATCGTCCGCTACCAGACCCGCCAGCTCACCCCCGCACCCTCGAGCGTGCCTAAGCGGCGCAAGCCGAAGCTCAAGAAGGTGATCGGGGCGGTGACCTTCGTCGCGGCGCTCGGCGGAGCCACCCACCTGATGGTCGGTGATTTCCAGCTCAGCTTCGACGGCAGGTTCACTCTCGCGGTGTTCGCGCTGGCCGTGTGGGCCTGGGTGTTCACCAAACTCGACGACACCTACGTCGCGCTGGCCGCGGGCACCGTGCTCGCGCTGGCCGGCGTGCTGGCCCAGGACAGCCTGTTCTCGACCCTCGGCGACGACACCATCTGGCTGCTGGTCGCGGCGTTCGTCATCGCGTCCGGGGTCACCCAGTCGGGCCTGGCGACGCGCGCGGCGATGTGGCTGGTCAGCTCGGCCAGCAGCGTGCGCGGGCTGGTGCACCTGGTGACCGCGGCGCTGGTGGTGACGGCCTTCGCGATCCCCTCCACCTCGGGACGCGCAGCGCTGACGCTCCCGGTCTTCGTGGCCCTGGCCAAGGTGCTGAGTCAGCCAGCCCACGAGGGACGCCACCAGCGCACCGTGCACGTGCTGGCGCTGGTCTTCCCCACCGTGATCCTGCTGTCGGCCGTCGGCTCCCTGCTCGGGGCCGGTGCCCACCTGGTCACCTCCCGCGTGCTCGTGGCGGCGACCGGTGAGGGCTTCGACTTCGCGCAGTGGCTGATCCTCGGCCTCCCGCTGGCTGTCGTGAGCAGCCACCTCGCGGCCGAGCTGGTCCTGCGGCTGTTCAGCACCCGGGCCGATCGCACGCAGCGCATCCGGTTCACCGTCGGCGACCTGCAGGCGGTGACCCCGACCCGCGTGACCGGGGCGCTGAGCGTCCAGGAATCCAGGGCCGCGATCATCCTGGGGTCGGTCGTGGTGCTGTGGTGCACCCAGCCGGTCCACCACATTCCCCCGGCTATCGTCGCCCTGCTCGGCGCGCTGGTCACCACGTCGCCCAGGTTCGGTTCGGTGCGGCTGAAGAAGACCCTGACCCAGGTGCCGTGGTCGCTGCTGCTGTTCATGGCCGCGACGCTGGCCCTCGGCGAGGCCCTGATCTCCTCCGGCGCGGCGGGCTGGCTCGCGGGCGGGCTGTTCGCCCAGATCGGCGGCGCCAGCCCGAAGATCTTCATGCTGGCCGTCATCGTGCTGTCCACGCTGGCCCACCTGGTGATCCAGTCCCGCTCGGCGCGTTCGGCGGTGCTCGTCCCGATCGTGGTGGCGCTGGCTGCCAGTGCCGGGATCTCCCCGGCCGCGGCGGCCTTCGCCTCGACCGCGGCCGCGGGCTTCTGCCACACGCTGCCGTCCTCGGCTAAGCCGGTCGCCATGTTCTCGGCGGTGGACGACGTGCCGACCTATTCCTCAAACGACCTGCTCAGGCTGTCAGCCTTCCTGGCCCCGCTCATGGTGGGCTGCGTGTACCTGTTCTCTGCCTATGTTTGGCCGCTCTTCGGCCTCGCCTGGTGACCCAAACGCTCGGAAAGGAGCACAACAATGACTATCACCATGCCTCACCGGATTCTCGTCGCTCCCAGCGGGTTCAAGGAGTCCCTGTCTGCTGGCGAAGTGGCGGACGCCATCGCCCGTGGTGCGCGTCGCTGCCTGCCCGGCGTCGTCGTTGAGACCATTCCCATGGTGGACGGCGGCGAGGGTACCGCGGCTGCCCTCGCCGACATGACCGGCGGCAAGCTGGTGCCCGTCACGGTGTGCGGGCCCGTCGGGGTGGACGTGGAGAGCCACATCGCGTTGCTCGGCGGAGAACTCGCCGGAACCGTGGCCATCGACATGGCGTCTGCCGCCGGGCTGCGGCTCGTGCCCCGAGACCTGCGCGACCCCACCGTCACCACCACCCGCGGTGTGGGGCAGCTGATCCTGGCGGCCCTGGACGCCGGGGCGCGGCGGATCATCATCGGCTGCGGCGACTCCGGCACCTCGGACGGCGGGGCGGGCCTCGTCCAGGCCCTCGGTGGGCGGATCAGCGACGCGCAGGGGCGCGAACTCGCTCCCGGCGGCGCGGCGCTGGCCGACGCCGTGAAGCTTGACCTGTCTGACCTCGACCCGCGGATCGCCGAGACGGAGATCGTGGCGGCCTGCAATATGCATAACGTGCTGACCGGGCCCCGCGGAGTCGCGCGGGTCTTCGGCCCGCAGAAGGGAGCGACCCCGGAGCAGGTCGAGCGGCTGGCATCGGCCCTGGAACGCTGGGCCGACCTGCTGATGTCCGAGTGCGGCGAGGTGCTGGGCGATGTCGACATCAGGACCGCGGGCGGTTCTGGCGCCTCCGGTGGCCTCGGAGCGGCGCTCGCCGCGGTCTGTGGGGCCAGGCTGGCCACCCGCTTCGAGGTGCTGCTCGACCCCCGGTTGACCGGGCTTGAGCTGGACGAGGCCATCGCGCGGGCCGACCTCGTCGTCACCGCCGAGGGGGCAGTCGACTACCAGACCCCGCGCGGCAAGGTGCCCGCCGAGGTGGCCCGCCGTTCGAAGCGTTACGGCAAACCGGTGATCGCCTTCGCCGGAAGCATCGGCAAGGGGGCGTCGGCGGTCCACGACGTCGGCATCGACGCGGTCGTTGGCATGATCCCAGTGCCGATGACGCTGGCCGAGGCGATTGAGAACGCCGATGAGCTGCTGGCCGATGCGACGGAGCGGGCGCTGCGCCTCGTCGCGCTGGGGTGTGTGCTGGCCGCGCGTTGAGCCGGGATGGGGTGCGGGGCTGTCCAGGGGGCGGCCCCGCACCCGGTGCCGTTCCGGGAAGGCCTCAGGGTTCGCTCTGGTGGGCGGACTCCCAGTCCGCGATCGGCCCGTCGACGAGATTGAACATGGGATGTGGCCGGGGCTCGCCGGTGCCAGCCAGGCTGGGTGCGCGCACCGCGAGCTTGGCCTGCAACCAGGCCCATTCGTAGGCCAGCTGGCCGGTGGTGAGCTCGACCCTCAGGGTGGGGTCCCGGGGCGAGCCGATCTTGGTGGTATCGAAGCGATACCCTCTGCGTCGCGCCTCGTGGGCGAGCCCCCACAGGTAGGTGGAGATGCCCGCCAGCGGGTCGTCGAGGGCCCTGAACCGGATGAGCTGTGGGTGGCGGGTGTAGCCCCTGGTCAGGCCTTGCAGCACCTTCTGGGCGAGCAGGGTCTCGCGCCAGCAGGCGACCAGCCCGACCCGGTCGAGCAGGCTGGGGTGTAGGCTCCAGATCCGCATCTCAGACCTTGCGGATGAGGACCCGCTCGATCCCGTGGTCGGCCCCCTTGCGCAGGATCGCGGTGGCGCGTCCCCTCGTGGGTTCGATGTTGGTGACGAGGTTGGGCCCGTTGATGGAATCCCAGATCTGGTGGGCCATGCTGAGGGCCTCTCCGGTGCTGAGCTGGGTGAACCGGGTGAAGAAACTAGTCGGGTCACGGAAAGCGGTATCGCGAAGGGTCATGAACCGTTCGGTGAACCAGCGGCGGATGTCGGCGGCTTCGGCGTCCACATAGACCGAGAAGTCGAAGAAATCGCTGACCGCGAGGCTGGGCTGGCCGTCCGCCTCCGCCCGGGCTGGTTGCAGCACGTTGAGGCCCTCGATGATGAGGACGTCGGGGTTGCGCACGACAACGTGCTCCCCGGTGATGTCGTAGGAGTGGTGCGAATAGACCGGGGCGCTGACCTCGGACGCCCCGGATTTGACCGCCGCCACGAACTCGAGCAGGGCGCGCCGGTCGTAGGATTCGGGGAAGCCCTTGCGGGTCAGCAGGCCGCGGCGCTGGAGTTCGGCGTTCGGGTAGAGGAAACCGTCGGTGGTGACGAGATCCACCCGGGGCCGCCCGGGGGCGCGGCTGAGGAGCTCGCGCAGCAGGCGGGACACCGTCGATTTCCCGACCGCGACCGATCCGGCGACCCCGATGACGAAGGGCGTCCGTCCGGTGCTCTGCCGCAGGAACTGGTTCGACTGTTCGTAGAGCCGTCCGGTGTTGGACATGTGCAGGTGCAGCAGCTGGGTCAGCGGCCGGTAGACCTCGACGACGTCGTCTTTGTCGGTGGGGTCGCCGAGCCCGCGCAGGCGTTCCAGCGTCGCCTGGTCCAGGTCGATCTCGGTGTCATCGGCGAGGGCCGCCCAGTCCTGGCGGGTGAGGGCGACGAAAGGTTCGGCCATGGCCCTAGATTCACACGCCGCCGAGCCCCAGGTCCAATCTGAGTTGTCCCGGGGTCCGGCTGCCTAGGGGATTCGTCCGGCCGCTCAGCCAATATGTACACTTCTTGACCGTGTGTGGAATTATCGGTTATACGGGGCCGCGCGACGGCCAGCAGGTAGTGGTCGACGGTCTGCGTCGCCTTGAGTACCGGGGATACGATTCCGCTGGCGTGGCGGTCGCAGACTCCGGTCGCCTGATCGTGGCGAAGAAGGCCGGCAAGATCGCCAACTTGGACGCCGAGATCGGCGCGGGTGGGCTGCCGGATTCCCGGACGGCCATTGGCCACACCAGGTGGGCGACGCACGGCGGCCCGACGGACGAGAACGCCCACCCCCATCTCAGCTTCGATGGCCGGGTGGCGCTGGTGCACAACGGCATCATCGAGAACTACGCCGTGCTCAAGGCCGAACTGCAAGACGGCGGTATCGAGTTCGCGTCCAAGACCGATACCGAAGCGGTTGCACACCTGCTGGCCAAGGCCCTGGCTGAGGAGGGCGACCTCGTGCAGGCGATGTACCGGACCGTCGCCCGGCTGGAGGGCACCTTCACGCTGGTGGCGATGGACGCCACCCGCCCGGAGCGCGTCGTCGCCGCCCGGCACAACTCCCCGCTGGTGGTGGGCGTGGGTGAGGGCGAGAACTTCGTCGCCTCCGACGTCGCGGCCTTCATCGCGTTCACCCGGGACGCCATCGAGCTCGGCCAGGACCAGGTGGTCGAGATCACCCCGTCCAGCGTCACCGTCACCAATTTCGACGGCACGCCCGGGCCGACCCGCCCGTATCACATCGACTGGGACCTGTCGGCCGCCGAGAAGGGAGGTTTCGACTGGTTCATGCGCAAGGAGATCTTCGAGCAGCCCCGGGCCGTCGCCGACACCCTGCTCGGGCGCTACAACGACCGCGGCGAGCTGGTGCTGGACGAGATCAGGATCAGCCCCGAGGAGCTGCGGCGGGTCAACAAGATCGTCATCGTGGCGTGCGGCACCGCCTTCTACGCGGGGATGGTCGCGAAGTACGCCATCGAGCACTGGACGCGCATTCCGTGCGAGGTCGAGCTGGCCAGCGAGTTCCGCTACCGTGACCCGATCATCGACCCGATGACGCTGGTCGTCACGATCTCGCAGTCGGGGGAGACCGCCGATACGCTCATGGCGATCCGCCACGCCCGGGAGCAGCACGCCAAGGTGATCGCGATCTGCAACACCAACGGCGCGACCATTCCGCGCGAGTCCGACGCTGTCATCTACACTCACGCGGGACCGGAGATCGGCGTGGCCTCGACCAAGGGCTTCCTCACCCAGGTGGTCGCCTGCTACCTGCTCGGGCTGTTCCTCGCCCAGGTCCGGGGAATGAAGTACGGCGACGAGATCGCCGCGGTCATGGCGGAGCTGTCGTCGATGCCCGAGCGGATTCAGCGGGTGCTCGACGACCGGGAGCAGGTTTACGGCCTGGCCAAGGCCCTGAGCGGTAACCCGTCGGTGCTCTTCCTTGGCCGCCACGTCGGCTACCCGGTCGCTCTGGAGGGCGCGCTCAAGCTCAAGGAGATCGCTTACCTGCACGCCGAGGGGTTCGCGGCCGGTGAGCTCAAACACGGCCCGATCGCGCTGATCGAGGAGGGGCTGCCGGTCTTCGTCATCGTGCCCCCGCGGGGGCGGGATCAGCTCCGGGACAAGGTGATCTCCAACATCCAGGAGATCAGGGCGAGAGGCGCGCGCGTCATCGTCCTGGCCGAAGAGAGTGATACCGAAGTGGAACCATTCGCGGACGTCGTGGTGGCTCTCCCGAAGGTCTCCACGCTGCTGCAGCCGCTGGTGGCGACGGTGCCGCTGCAACTGTTCGCCTGCGAGGTCGCGACGCTGAAGGGCCACGACGTGGACCAGCCCCGCAACCTCGCCAAATCGGTCACGGTGGAGTAGTACCGCGGCGACCCCGACCGCCGCGGCATTAGGCTGGCGCCATGATCGTGGGCATCGGCGTGGACGTGTGCAGCGTTGAGCGGTTCGCCGCGATGGTCCAGCGGCGTCCGGGGATCGTCGCGAAGCTGCTGACCCCGGCCGAGGCGACGCTGCCCGCGCATTCCCAGGCCGCCCGGTTCGCGGCCAAGGAGGCGCTGGCCAAGGCCCTCGGCTCGCCGGGCGGCCTGAGCTGGCAGGACGCCGAGGTAGTCGCCTCGCCCGCTGGCCAACCGTCGTTCGAGATCACCGGGACGGTCGCGGCCCTGGCCGAGCGGCTCGGGGTGGTCCGGCTGCACCTGTCGCTGTCCCATGACGCCGGGGTCGCCATCGCGATGGTGGTGGCCGAATCATGAGGCCGGTGACCAGCGCTGAGGCCGTCCGCGAAGCCGAGGCCGAGTATTTCGCCGCCCACCCGGGCATCGACCTCATGGCCAAGGCGGCCAGCCAGGTGGCCGAGCACGCCGACCTCCTGCTGGGGGAGCGGCGGCGGGTCCTGGTCGTGGCCGGGCCCGGCAACAACGGTGGCGACGCCCTGTTCGCGGCGGCGGTGCTCGCCGCGCGGGGACGCCAGGTGAGCTGCTGGCTCGCCATGGGGCGTGGCCACGAAGACGGCCTGGCCGCTGCCCGCGACAGCGGATGCGTCGGACTAACCGGGGAGGAAGCCCTCGCCGAGGCCCGGGAGGCCGACCTCGTGATCGACGGTGTGACCGGGATCGGCGGACGCCCCGGGCTGCCCGCCGACGTCGCCTCGCTCGCCGGGGTGTGCGCCCGCAGCGGCGTCCCCGTGCTCAGCATTGACCTGCCAAGCGGCCTGGACGCCGATTCCTGCCCTGCTGGCGAATCCTTCATCGCCACCCGGACGCTGACCTTCGCGGCGGAGAAGTTCTGTCACGTCGCCCGCCCGGCGGCTGACCGGTGCGGTGAGGTCCACGTCGCCGATATCGGCCTGACCCTCGGTGAGCCGTCGCTTTGGCAGGCCGAGGAATCCGACCTGGCCGCCTGCTGGCCAGCGCCGGACGGCCGGTCGGACAAGTACAGCCGTGGCGTCGTCGGCCTCGATACCGGCTCGGAGCTGTACCCGGGTGCCGGGGTGCTGGGCGTCCTCGGCGCGCTGTGCTCTGGTGCGGGCATGGTGCGCTACCTCGGCCCCGCCCGCGCGGAGGTGCTGGCCGCGGCGCCCAGCGTCGTGGCCGCCGACGGCCGGGTGCAGGCCCTGGTCGTGGGCTCCGGGTGGGGTGGGCCCGACGCGAAACGCTTCGACGCGGCCTGCCAGCGCGGCGTCCCGCTGATCGTGGACGCCGAGGCGCTGCGCCACCTGCCGGGGGCGCTGCCCCCGGGATCGCTGCTGACCCCGCACGCCGGTGAGCTGGCGCTGCTGCTCGGGGTGGTGCGGGCCGAGGTGGAGGCGGACCCGGTGTCGCACGTGCGGGCCGCGGCGACGCAGCACGCCGCGACGGTCCTGCTGAAGGGGGCAAGCCAGTACGTGGCTGGGCCTTGCGGCCGGGTGTCGATCGCGCTGCCAGGGCCCGCGTGGACCGCCCAGGCTGGGTCGGGGGATGTGCTCGCCGGGATCTGCGGGACCTTGCTCGCGGCCGGGGTCGAGGCCGAGGCGGCCGCGCTGGCGGCGGCGGGCCTTCAGGCGCTGACCGCGGGCGAACACCCCGGTCCCCATCCCCCCGACCGGATCGCCCGGGAGATGCCCGACACTCTGGCCCGCCTGCTCGCCAGGAACGCGGCGGTTAGATCCAGCTCGGCAGCCACATCCTGAGCAACCACGCGGTCCTGGTCATCAGTTCGTCGGTCAGGACCGGATAGATGAACGCGAAGTTCAGCACGACCAGCCCCACCAGCGTCCCCACGAGGATGGATCTCCGCCGTCGTTCGGGATGATCCGCCGGGCCGAGCACCCGGCCGAGGACCAGCGCCAGGCCGGTCACGGTGAACGGCACCATCACGACGGCGTAGAAGAAGAAGATCGGCCGGTCGGAGTGCGGCGTCCACGGCAGCCACACCGCCAGGGTGGCGAGCACCGGCACGCTGTAGCGCCAGTCCCGGCCCGACAGCCACAGCACGGCGCCGATGAGGAGGGCGACGGCCGCGAGCCACCACAGCAACGGCGTGCCCATCGCCTGGATGACGCGCAGGCAGGTGGTCCCGGTCGCGGTGCAGCCGTCCTCACCGGCTTTGATGTCGTTGGTCGCGTCGAACCCGATGGTGCGCAGCATCAGCGGCCAGCCCAGGGGGTTGGAGGCATAGGTGTGGGTCTGGGAACGGATGTAGTCCCCGGTGTGGAACTTGTAGGTCTCGACGTGGAACCTCCACAGCGACCCCAGCGGGGCGCCGAGGACCTTGACCACGGGGTCGTCCGGGTGCTGGGCCCCCCACTGGCGCAGGTACCCGCCATCGGTTAGGAGGTAGCCGCTCCAGGTCGCCACGTAGGCCAGGAGCCCGACGATGACCATCTTGACGAAGGCCAGCGGGGCGTCGATCAGCACCGACTTATAGGCGGCGCGCGATGCCCCGGCGAGCCGCCGGGCGCCCACGTCCCAGGCCACGCTGAGGATGCCGAAGGCGGCGAGCACGTAGATGCTGTTCCACTTCACGGCGATCGCGCAGCCGAACAGCACCCCGGCGGCGATGCGCCAGGGCCGCCACCACACGAGGGGACCGAAGCGGCCGTCCAGATCTGGAATGCCCGTGCCGGTCAGATAGCTGGCGAGCTTCCAGCGGAAATAGTCCCGGTCGGCCACAACACAGGCCACCGCCGCGACGGTGAAGGTGGCCTGGAAGATGTCGAGCAGCCCGATGCGGCTCATGACGAAGGCCAAGCCATCGAACGTCAGCAGCACCCCGGCGATGCCGCCGACCAGCGTGGAGCGGGACAGCCTACGGGCCAGGCGGATCGTTGCCATGACCAGCAGGGAGCCGAAGACCACCGACATGATCCGCCAACCGAAGGAGTTCATGCCGAACAGCTGTTCCCCGAGCGCGATGATCCATTTGCCAAGCGGCGGGTGCACGGTGAACGACGGATCATTGAGCATGATATCGGCGTCACCGGCGAGAATCCGGTCGTTGGCGTCTTTGGGCCAGGTGCGTTCGTATCCGAATTTCAGCAGCGAATAGGCGTCCTTGGGGTAATAGGTCTCATCGAAAACGAGGATCTTCGGGTACCAGAAGTTGACGAATCGCAGGCCGAATGCCACCAGGGTGATGGCGATCGTGACGATCCACCCGGTCCGGGCGTCAGGCAGGCGTCCGTCCGACAACTTCTCTACGGTAGTCACGCGCATATCTTAGGCGGCGTTGCGCGATGAGCCGCACATCGTCGCCGTGGGCTTAGGGTGGGGTCATGACTCAGGGACAAGTGGTGCTGGCCGGCACGCCGATCGGTGCCTCGGTGGACGCCAGCGAACGCCTGAGCCGGGTGCTCGCCACCGCCGACATCATCGCCGCCGAAGATACCCGGGTGTTCCGCAAACTGGCGTTGCGGCTCGGGGTCGAGGTCAGCGGCCAGGTGATCGCCTATTTCGAGGGCAACGAGGCCGCCAGGACGCCCGAGCTGGTCGGCCGGGCCGCCAGCGGTGCCACGGTGGTGCTGGTGAGCGACGCCGGCATGCCGAGCGTGTCCGATCCGGGCTACCGGCTGGTGAGCGCGGCGATCGCCGCCGGGGTGCGGGTGAGCGCGGTCCCCGGGCCGTCGGCGGTGCTGACCGCACTCGCGGTCTCGGGGCTGCCGACCGACCGGTTCTGCTTCGAGGGTTTCCTGCCGCGCAAGCAGGGGGAGCGGCGCCGCCGCCTGGTGGGGCTCGCCACCGAGGAACGCACCATGGTGTTCTTCGAGGCGCCGCACCGGCTGGCCGGGTTTCTCGCCGACGCCGCCGATGCCCTCGGCGCCGACCGCCCGGGGGCGATCTGCCGGGAGCTGACCAAGCCGCACGAGGAGGTCGTCCGGGGCGGTCTCGCGTCCCTCGCGTCCTGGGCCGCGGGTGAGGTGCGGGGCGAGGTCACGGTCGTGATCGGTGGTGCTGAGCGTCCCCAGGCCGCCATGCCGGAGGCTCTCGACCTGGTGCGGGCGCGGATCGCGGCGGGGGAGAAGTTGTCGGCGGCGGTCGCGGAGGTGGCTGCCCTCACCGGGGTGAACCGGCGTAGCCTGTACTCCGCCGCGCTGGCCGAGAAGGAGGATGAGCGATGAGAGTGCTGGACGAGCTGAACCTGCCGCCGCTGCCGGAGCCGCTGCCCCGCCCGGTGCCGGACTCGCACACCCACATGGACGCCACCACCGCCTACTCGGGCTTGTCGGACGACGACTCGCTCAGGCTGGCCGCCTCGGTCGGGGTGACCAAGGTCGTCCAGGTCGGCTGCGACGTCGCCTCGTCGGAGTGGGCGCTCGCCGCGAGCCAGCGCCACCCCAATGTCGTCGCGGCGGTCGCGCTGCACCCCAACGACGCCGCCCGGATGGTCGCCCGGGGAGGGGACGCCGCGCTGGACGAGGGCATCGGTCGGATCGCCGAACTGGCGGGCTGCGACGGCGTCCGCGCGGTCGGGGAGACGGGCCTCGACTACTACCGGACGCGGGACGAGGCCGGGCGCCGAGCCCAATGGCGCAGCTTCATCGCCCACATCGAGATCGCGGTGCGCCGGGGCCGGACCCTGGTGATCCACGACCGGGACGCCCACGACGACGTCCTGCGGGCCCTCGACCTGGGGGTGAGCCCTGAACGCATCGTCATGCACTGCTTCTCCGGGGACGCCGATCACGCAGCGGAATGCCTGGCCAGGGACGCCTGGCTGTCCTTCCCCGGTGTGGTGACTTACAAGAACGCCCCCGAGCTGCGCCAGGCGCTGCTCGTCACGCCCCCAGACAAGCTGCTGGTCGAGACCGACGCCCCCTACCTCACGCCGGTGCCCGCGCGGGGCCGAGCCAACGCGCCCTACCTGCTGCCGCACACCGTGCGGTTCATCGCCGAACAGTTGGACGCCGACCTGCCCAGCCTGTGCGACCAGCTCGCCGCGAACACCGTGGCGGCCTTCGGGGGTGACTGGGGTGTCTGAGCGCGGGCTGTTGACCGGGTCATCGGTGCGCCGCATCGCGGCCGAGCTCGACCTGCGCCCGACCAAACAGCGCGGCCAGAACTTCGTCATTGATCCCAACACTGTGCGCCGGATCGTCTCGCTGGCTGGGGTTGGCGAGGGTGACGTGGTGCTGGAGGTCGGTCCGGGGCTGGGGTCGCTGACGCTGGGTCTGCTGGAGGCCGGATGCGAGGTGACGGCCATCGAGATCGATGAGCGGCTTGCCGGGCGCCTGACCCAGACGGTCGCCGAGCGGTTGCCGGGGGCGCAGTCGCGGCTGCGGGTGCTTGCCCAGGACGCGCTCAAGGTGAATGAGCTGCCCGGCCCCGACCCGACCGCCCTGGTGGCGAACCTGCCGTACAACGTGTCGGTGCCGGTGCTGCTGCACGCGCTCGCCCGGTGGGATTCCATCGCTTCTGGCCTGGTCATGGTGCAGCTGGAGGTCGCGGATCGGCTGGCGGCCCGGCCGGGGAGCAAGGTCTATGGTGCGCCCAGCGCGAAGCTGGCGTGGTATGCCTCGGCGGCCCGGGTCGCGACGGTCCCCCCCAAGGTCTTCTGGCCCGTGCCCAACGTGGATTCGGGGCTGGTGCGGCTCGCCCGGCGTCCGGCCCCGGCGACCACGGCGACCCGCGAAGAGGTCTTCGCCGTGATCGACCACGCC
>JAUMWV010000042.1:0-12787 GCA_030529455.1 Propionibacteriaceae bacterium
TGCTGGAGACCACCTACAAGCGGGACTGGGAGCTACCGGGCGGCGTGATCGAGCCGGGTGAATCGCCCCGGGAGGGCCTGATCCGCGAGATCGCCGAGGAGCTGGGTATCCACCTGGCGGCCGGTGCGCCCGCCCTAGTCGACTGGATGCCGCAATACCTGGGCTGGTCGGACGCCATCGAGTTCATCTTCGACCTCGGGACGCTGGAGGAGTCCCAGCACCGCAAGATGCGGCCCGACGCCGAGATCCGCGCCTTCCACTGGGTGGAGCCGACCGATGTCGGCGACCACGTCACGGAGCTGTCCCGGCGGCGCATCGCGCTGCTGCTGCGCGGCTACCGGGGCCACACCGAGGCGGGCTACCCACTGGCTTCCGGCTGAGCGGCGGCCCGCCTCACCGCGGCGCCGACTCCAGCGCGTCGGCGAGGGCGCTCAGCCACGCGGCGACCCCATCGGGGCCGTCGCAGGCCACGTCAGCGAGCTCGGCCAGGCTGTCGGGCGACTCGTCCGAACCGCTGAACACGGCGCAGCACACCAGCCCGTCGCCCCGCAGCCGCGGCAGCAGTTCGAAGGCGGGCCGGTCGCCGTGATCGTCGCCGAGCATGGCTACCCGGGTCGGCCTCAGCTCCGTGACCAGCTCGTTGAGCGCGTCCCCCTTCGACATCGTCGAGGAGCGCAGTTCCAGCACGAATTTGCCCGGCTCCACCCGCAACCCATGCCGGGCCGCGAGTTCTGTGACGGGGCCGGTGAGCAGCTCAACGGCGCGGGCCGGGTCCGCCGCCAGCCGGGTGTGGACGCCGATGGCCCGCCCCTTGTGTTCGAGCCGGACGCCACGCCCCAGGCCGCCGAGTCCCGAGATCAGCTCGCCCAGGTCTCGCTCCACGCGGGCCAGATCGGGCTGAGGAGGCATTCTCATGGCCCCGGTATCGGCGTCGTAGCGTTCCACCCCGTACTGGCCTAGGACGCTCACCCGTTCCAGCCCAGCTCTCTCGTCGAGGCACCCGAGCCGACGAACCGCCGACACTTCCCGGCCCGTGATGATCGCGATCTTGCCGAGCGCGCTACCCAGCCGGGCCAGCGCCGCGGCGGCTCCCTCGTGCATCCGGGAGGACTCCGGATCGTCGACGATGGGGGCGAGCGTCCCGTCAAAGTCCATCGCCAGCAGGGTTCCTCCCGGGTCGGCCGCGACGGAGTCCAGGAAGGCCTCGCCCTCGCCCGTGCAGGCCTGCCACCGCAAAACTGTCATGGGTCAAGACTAAGGTGGGTCACGGACAAGGAGGTCAGATGAACAGCAAGTCGGGCA
This sequence comes from Propionibacteriaceae bacterium, assembly GCA_030529455.1. GTDB lineage: Bacteria > Actinomycetota > Actinomycetes > Propionibacteriales > Propionibacteriaceae > JAUMWV01. The sequence continues at coordinate 1,303 of JAUMWV010000042.1, forward strand.
ATGCGACATTCGTGGTGGTGGCCAACCGGTTACCGGTCGACCGGATCACCGATGCTGACGGCCTGGTGTCGTGGCGCACCTCGCCGGGGGGTCTCGTCACCGCCCTTGAACCCGTGATGAGAAGGATGGGCGGCGCGTGGGTCGGCTGGCACGGCGCATCGGACGAGCAGGTCGAACCGTTCGATCACGACGGCTTCCGGATCGAACCGGTCCCGCTCAGCGCCGAGGAGGTGGCGGAGTACTACGAGGGGTTCTCGAACGCGACCCTGTGGCCGCTCTTCCACGACTCGGTGGCGTTCCCCGAGTTCCACCGCGAATGGTGGGACGCCTACCAGCGGGTCAACGCGCGGTTCGCCGACCACGCGGCGCGGACGGCGGCCCCCGGGGCGACGGTATGGGTCCAGGACTATCAGCTGTTGCTGGTGCCGCAGCTGCTGCGCGCCCTGCGCCCCGACCTGCGGATCGGTTTCTTCCTGCATATCCCGTTCCCCCCGGTCGAGCTCTACCTCCAGATCCCCTGGCGGCGGAAGCTCCTCGAGGGGATGCTCGGAGCCGATCTGGTCGGTTTCCAGCTGCCCGGCGGGGCGAGCAACTTCCTGCGGCTGGTCAGGCGCTACACCGCCCACAAGGTCGAGCGGGACCAGGTGAGCATGGGCGACCACACATGCATCGCGAGAGCCTTCCCGATCTCCATCGACACGGCCGGTTTCGCCGCGCTGGCACAGTCCCCCGAGGTCGTTGAAGAGGCCGAGCAGCTGCTGGCCGAGCTCGGCCACCCCAAGACCGTCTTCCTGGGCGCCGACCGGCTCGACTACACCAAGGGGCTGCGCCAGCGCATCCGCGCCATGGGAGAGCTGTTCGCCGAGGGCAAACTCGATCCCGCCGAAGTGGTGTTCTTCCAGATCGCGACACCGTCGCGGGAACGGGTCGACGAGTACCGCAAGCTGCGCGACGACATCGACCTGCTGGTGGGCAGGATCAACTCCGAGGTCGGCGGCGTGGGCAGGCCCGCGATCGTGTACCGGCACGCCTCCTTCTCCCGGGCGAGCATGGCGGCGCTGTACCGGATCGCCGATGTCATGGTCGTGACGCCGCTGCGGGACGGGATGAACCTGGTCGCCAAGGAGTACATCGCCTGCCACCCGAATACCGCCGGTGCCCTGGTGCTGAGCGAGTTTGCCGGTGCGGCCCGGGAACTGCGGCAGGCCTACCTGGTGAACCCCTATGACCTCGACGGCATGAAAGAGATCCTGCTGAAGGCCGCGAGCGACCCCCTGCCGACGCGGCGCCGCCGGATGAGGGCGCTCAAGAAGCAAGTCGCGGAGAACACCATCGAGCACTGGGCCGACAGCTTCCTGACGACCCTCGCCTCCTGCGCCCAGTGAAGAGCCGCCGTGCCCTGGGCGTTGGGGGCCGGGGCACCGGCCCACGCGCGTGATCCGGGCCGGGAGGGCTAGAACAGCAGCCCGCTGAGCCTGCGCCTGGCTTTGAGCACGGTTGGCTGGGTCCGGCCGACGACCTCGAACAGCTCCAACAGGCGTACCCGTACCTGCTCGCGGGCTTCGGCGTCCAGCTGGGCGGCCAGGGCGAGCAGCCGGTCGAAGGCCTCCTCCACCGCGCCGTTGATGATCTCCAGGTCGGCCGCGTCGAACTGAGCGGCGACGTCGGTTGGGCTGTCCGCGGCCCGGGCCTTGATCCTTGCCGGGTCGAAGGTGAGGCTGCGGACGAGCAGCGCCGCCTGGGCGCGCCCGGCGACGGCTTCGGCGTCACCGGGGGTCGCGGCCAGGATCTTGTCGAACTCCTCGACCGCGCGCTGGTAGTCACCGGCGGCCAGCGCCTCGTCGGCGGCAGCGAACCGGGGGTCGGCCGCCGGTGCCTGCCCGCCCTGTTCCGTGGCGGCCGAGACCGGGTCGGCCTTGCCGATCACGCCGTTGGCCGCGGCGGCCTGGAACACCTGCTCCAGCAGCTTCTCAATGTCGGCCTTGTCCGCGGTGCCCTGGAATAGCGGGGCGAGCTGCCCGGCGATGACGGCCACGACCATCGGGACCGCCTGGATCTGGAGGGCCTGGGCGATCCGGGGAGAGGCATCGATGTCGACCCGGCCGAGCAGGAACCGCCCGGCGGAGGCGTTGGCGATCCCGGCCAGCGTCGCCGATAGCTGGGCCGCACCGTGGGCCCGAGCCGACGTGAGCTCAAGCACCACCGGGTGCTGCATCGATTTGCGCATCAGCGCGTCGAGGTTGGATTCGTTGACGTCCAGCACGTAGGAGGCGCCAGCCGGCGCCTGGGCGAGGGTCGAGAAGTCAACTGCGGATGAGAAACTGGCCGAAGTCATGGCCCCATTCTGGCATTAGCGGCAAGATTGGTCCCATGGCACATCCACGCGCAGGGCAACTCGCCCAGGAAATTGACCTCATCAACGTAGACGACGTTCTCTCGGCCTACTACGACCTAGTGCCTGACCCGGACAACCCCGACCAGCAGGTGGTTTTCGGCACTTCCGGCCACCGCGGTTCCAGCCTCGATACCGCCTTCAACGATGCACACATCGCCGCGACCACGCAGGCCATCGTCGAGTATCGCGCGAGCCAAGGCATCACCGGCCCGCTGTTCATCGGCAAGGACACCCACGCTCTCAGCGGCCCAGCCTGGCGCACCGCGATCGAGGTGCTGCACGCTCACGGGGTCCAGGTGCTGGCCGAGCGCGACGACGATTACACCCCGACGCCCGCGGTCTCCCGCGCGATCATCCGATACAACCGGGAGCACGAGGCGAAGGCCGACGGGATCGTGGTCACGCCCTCTCACAACCCGCCCCGCGACGGCGGATTCAAGTACAACCCCCCGAACGGGGGCCCGGCCGACACCGACGCGACCAAGGTGATCGCGGCCCGCGCCAACGAGCTGCTGCGCGACCCCGCGTCGATCCGGCGCACCCCCTACGAGCGGGCCGCCGCTGACGTCGTGCGCTGGGACTACCTCAGCGCCTACTGCGACGACCTGGCCAGCGCCCTCGACCTGGACGCGATCCGGGCGGCCGGTGTGCGCATCGGCGCCGATCCGATGGGCGGAGCCTCGGTCCAGTACTGGGCCTACATCGCCGAGCACCTCGGGCTGGACCTCACGGTGGTCAACCCGGAGGTGGACCCGGCCTGGCGGTTCATGACGCTCGACACCGATGGCAAGATCCGCATGGATTGCAGCTCGCCCAACGCGATGGCCTCGCTGATCGCCAACAAGGACGCCTTCGACATCTCCACCGGCAACGACGCCGATTCCGACCGGCACGGGATCGTCACCAGCGATTTCGGCCTGATGAACCCCAATGCCTACCTCGCGGTGGCCATCGGTTACCTGTTCACCCACCGGCCGGGATGGTCCCCCACCGCCGCGGTCGGCAAGACGCTGGTGTCCAGTTCCCTCATCGACAAGGTCGCCGCCAGCATCGGCCGCACCCTGGTGGAGGTCCCGGTCGGGTTCAAGTGGTTCGTGCCCGGCCTGATCTCGGGGAGCCTTGGCTTCGGCGGTGAGGAATCCGCCGGGGCCTCCTTCCTGGCCCGCGACGGATCGACCTGGACGACCGACAAGGACGGCATCCTGCTCGCCCTGCTCGCCTCCGAGATCAAGGCGGTCACCGGTCAGTCGCCGAGCGAGCGCTACGCGGCGCTCGAGGCGAAGTTCGGCAGGTCCTACTACGCCCGGATCGACAACGACGCGAACCGGGAGCAGAAGGCCCGGCTGGGCAGGCTCAGCGCCTCCGACGTCACGGCGACCTCCTTCGCTGGAGAGGCCGTCACGCAGATCCTGACCGAGGCCCCTGGCAACGGGGCGCCGATCGGTGGGCTCAAGGTCGTCACCGAGAACGCCTGGTTCGCCGCCCGCCCGTCCGGGACCGAGGACAAGTACAAGATCTACGCCGAGTCCCTCGTCGGGCCGGAGCACCTCGCCCAGGTGCAGGAGGAGGCCAAGGACCTGGTCTCCGGCGTGCTCGCCTGAGAGACAGCGTCATGGATGGCGGTGCTTAGGCGCCGCCATTCATGATGTCCTCGCGGGACACGCGCGCCCGCAGTCCCGCCTTCTGGATGATCTGCTGGATCAGCAGGTCGCGCCGGTTCGGGTCGCCGACGAAGCGGATGACCCGGAGGCCCTGATCCTGGGCGGCGGTCTCGAACACGAAGTGTCCGTAGCCGAAGATCTGGCCGAGCAGGGACTGCGAGACGGAGATGTCGAGAATCCGGTTGATCGGCATGGTCGCCAGGTGCTGGTTGAACACCCCGTGCACCCGGAAGACCCGCATGTTGGTGATGATGAAGCGGTCCATGTGCTGCACGTGGATGCGCCACAGCGCCCAGCAGAAGACACCCAGGCCGCACAGCAGCGGGAGCCAGAACAGCGGCCCGGCGAAAATCATCGACACGAACAGCGGGATGCAGCCGATCAACGCCATGATCGGCCAAAACACCGCCATCCAGTGCTTGTAGACGTGGTCGAGAACCTGTTCGTTCTCGACCGCCAGCAGATGACGCTCGATCTGGGGGTCGAGCAGGCCGCTGAAGAAGCCCATCAGCCAGCCAGGGAGTTGAAGAACTTTCCGATCGCACCGAACGCGCTGAAGAAGGACCGCACCGCCTGGGCGGCCTGGTCTGGGCGCGTGAACAGGTAGAAGACGGCAAACGCGACCACCACCACGATGGCGATCTTTTTGATCCAGGCACCCATGAATGCTCCCTACCTTGACACCGTCTTCCATCTTGCCCCATCTACCCCTACCCCCTGGGGCAACGCGCCGGGGAGTGTGCAAGTCTTAGGGCATGGAGAACTCAGATCTTTTCATCTGTATCGATCACGTCGGTCTGGCGGTCCCCGACCTGGACGAGGCCGTCAAGTTCCACACCGAGGTCTTCGGCTGGCGTGAGCTGCACCGCGAGGTCAACGAGGAGCAGGGCGTGGCCGAGGCCATGATCGGCACCGGAACCCAGGGCGCTGAGAACGCCAAGATCCAGTTGCTCGCTCCGCTGCGCGAGGATTCGGCCATCGGCAAGTTCCTGGCCAAGAACGGCCCGGGCATGCAGCAGCTGGCCTACCGGGTCGCCGACATCGACCACGTGTGCGAGGTGCTGCGCAGCCGCGGCGTCCGCCTGCTCTACCCCGAACCCAAGCGCGGCACGTCCAACAGCCGGATCAACTTCGTTCATCCGAAGGACGCTGGCGGGGTCCTGCTCGAACTGGTCGAACTGGCTCAGGAAGCCCACTGACATGTGCGCGCCGTCAGGTCGCTCGCCGCAGAACACGGTAGCCTCGGCTCTGAAGTACCCGACCCGAGGAGACCATCGGTGAGTGACCTGACGCCCGAGTACGTCGAGTCCGAAGAGACTGGGCTCAACATCTTCGACGACGCGGCCTCGGCGGCCGGTAATTTCCCCGTCGCGTTGCGGGGTTACGACCGCGCCGCCGTGGACGCCTATGTCCGCGACCTGGAGACCACCATCACCTCGCTCAAACAGGTGGTCAGGCACCAGCGCCGCGAAATGAGCTATGTCCGGCGCGAGGCCGGGACGACCAACTTCACCAAGCTGGGCGCGCACGTGCAGTCGCTGCTGGGGGCTGCCGAGTCCCAGGCCGCCGACCTGGTCGCCAAGGCCGAGGCGGAGGCCGAGCGGATCAAGAGCGAAGCGAAGCGTTCCGTCGGGCAGATCACCTCGCTGGCCAACCGCGAGGCCGAGGACGTGCGGCTCAACGCGCTGGCCGACGCGCGGGCGAGCCGGGAGAAGTCGGTGCGGGAGGCCAAGGAGATCACCGACGCCGCCATCGCCGATTCGGAACAGTTGCGGGCCGCGGCCAGGACCGACGCCTCGGTGTTGGTGAGCGAGGCGGAACGCAGCGCGGCGGCCACCACGCTCGCCGCCGAGGCCGAGGCCGAGCGGATCCACCATGCCGCCGAACGCGACGCCCAGGCCACCATCGCGGCCGCGGCCAGCGCCGCCGAGCAGCGGCTTGCCTCAGCCACCGAAGCCGCGGCCAAGACCAGGGAATCGGTCGTGACGATGATGGCCGAAGCCAAGGACCAGCTCGCGACGGTGCAGAAACGCATCGTGAGCGAAACCGAGAGGGCCCGCGTGATCCGGGCCAGCGCCGCCGAGGAGGCCGCGCAGACCCACGCCGCGGCCGTCCGAGAGGCCGAAGAGTACCTCGCGCAGGCACGCTCGCGGGCAGCCGAGGCAGTCGAACAGATCGAATCGGAGGTCGCTGCCCGCAGGGAGGTCCTGATGCGCGAGGTCGCGGTCCTGGAGCGGCAGCACGCCGGAGTGCTCGCCCAGCTGGACGCGATGCGCTCCCTCGCCGAACAGGCCGGACGCGAGTTCCATGCCGCAGGCGAGGACGAGTCCACGGTGACCGGGCCAGATGAAGCCTGAGATCACCGAGGAGCGGGATTCCGATCCGGCGAGCGTGCCCACCGCTTCGCCGGTGCCGAGCGCCCCGACCCCCTATCCCAGCGCCGAGACTCCCCCTGATCCCCTGCCCGCCCCCAACCGCAACGGGCTGTTGAGGCGCCTCGGCGGGCGGTTGCGGGGAGGTCTGGGCAGGCTGATCCCCAACAGCCGGGACGAGGCCCTCCCGGAGGTGAGCCCACCGGCGCCTCCTCCGGTGGTGGCCGAACACCCGAACCGGCTGCTGCAGCACTCGCCCTTCTCCACCGGGTTCTTCGGGGCCATGGGCGTCATCGGCGCCGTCCTGCTGTTTCAGGCCCTGTCCCAGGTCCAGAACATCATCATCCTGGCGGTCATGAGCCTGTTCCTCGCCCTGGGGCTCAGCCCGGTCGTGGAGTTCCTCGTGCGGCGCCGCTGGCCCCGCGGCCTGGCGGTCGCGGTGGTCGCCCTCGGCGTCCTCGGCGTCGTGGCGGGCGGGGTCTGGGCCCTCGTGCCGATCGTCAGCGAACAGGTTCAGGCGCTCAGCGGCAACATCCCGTTCTGGCTCAACAACCTGTTGCAGAACGAGCAGTTCGCTCAGTGGAACCGCGACTACGACATCATCCGCAAGGTCAACGACTTCCTGGTCTCCGACAAGCTGGTGGAGCAGACCTTCGGCGGCATCCTCGGGGCGGGCAAGCTGCTGGCCAACCTCGTGTTCTCGGTCATCATGACCCTGGTCCTCACGATCTACTTCCTCGCTTCGCTGCCGGCTATCAAGGACGCGATCTACCACCTGGCCCCCGCCAGCCGCCGCGCGAGGGTCCGTTACCTGGCCGACGAGATCTTCCGCGGGATCGGCGGCTACCTGACCGGCATGTTCATCGTGGTCTCGATCGCGGCGACCTGCGCTTTCATTTTCATGCAGTTCGTCGGGCTCAGGGACTACGCCCTCGCCCTGGCCTTCGTCGTGGCGCTGTTCTGTTTCATCCCGCTGGTTGGCTCGTCGCTGGCGATGGCGGCCGTCGCCCTGGTTGGCTTCGGCGTCTCGCCCACCACGGGTACCGTCACGATCATCTACTTCCTGTGCTACCAGCAGTTCGACGCCTACGTGGTCTATCCCAGCGTGATGGGCCGCACGGTCCGGGTGCCCGGTGTGCTGGTGGTGCTGTCGGCGATCATCGGCGGCATCCTGTTCGGGGTGATCGGTGCGCTCATCGCGATCCCGACCGCCGCGGCATTGCTGCTGCTCTACCGCGAGGTGTTGCTGCCGCACCTCGACAGCAAGTAGGTTGCCTGCCGTGCGGTTGGTGATTGCGGAGTGCCAGGTTGATTATGCGGGCCGGTTGAGCGCCCACCTCCCGCGGGCGAAGCGCCTCATCATGGTGAAGGCCGACGGGTCGGTGTCGGTGCACGCCGACGACCGGGCCTACAAGCCCCTCAACTGGATGAGCGCGCCCTGTACCTTGCAGGTCAGTCCGGGTGACCCGGAGCTCGGTTTCGCCCAGGTGTGGCGGGTAGAGGCTAAGACCGGGGACTCGCTGGTTATCCAGCTGGGCGAGGTCTTCCTCGATACCGAACACGAGTTCGGCGCCGATCCCGGGCTGCAGAAGGACGGGGTCGAGGCCCACCTGCAGGAATTGCTCGCCGAACACCCCGAGACCTTCGGCGAGTTGCACCTGGTGCGCCGGGAGTTCCCGACCGCCATCGGGCCGGTCGACCTGATGTTGCGCCCGAGCGCACCCGAGGTGGCCGACGTCCGGCACGTCGCGGTCGAGGTCAAGCGGCGAGCCACGCTGGAATCGGTGGAGCAGCTCACCCGCTACCTGGAACTGCTGAACCGCGACCCGCTGCTACGTCCGGTCCGTGGGGTTCTCGCGGCCCAGACCATCGTTCCGCAGGCGCGCACGCTGGCCACCGACCGCGGGATCGAGGTGCACGTGGTCGACTATGACGCGCTGCGTGGGCTGGACGACCCGAGCGAGCGGCTCTTCTGATGGCACGGCGTCCGAGTAAGCACCTGCGTCCGGCTCGCCCGCTCAGCCTGTCGCTCGGCCAGACCTCCGCGGACAAGAGCGATGGGACGTGGATCACCCGGCCGGTGCCGGGGTCGCGGGCGGCCAAGGCCTACCTGTGCCCGGGCTGTCACGGCACCATCGGGGCCGGGGTCGCCCACATCGTGGTGTGGCCCGCGGTCCCGCCGCTCGGCAGCCAGAGCGGGCTGGACCACCGGCGCCACTGGCACAACGGCTGCTGGACGAGGCGGCGATGACGGCGATCCACTCGATGGTCGTCGGGCGTGGCGACATCCCCCTCGTGTTCATCCCCGGCCTGTTCGGCCAGGGCAAGAACTGGCTCTCGATCGCCAAACGGCTCGGCGAGGAAGCCACCTGCCTGCTGGTGGACCCGCCCAACCACGGCCGTTCGGCCTGGACCCAGTCCTTCGACTACGACGCCTTCGCCGACGCGATCTACACCGAGATCGTGCGCCACGAGGCGTTCCGCGACGGCTTCGTGCTGGTGGGACACTCCATGGGCGGCAAGCTGGCCATGCGGATGGCGCTGCGCCACCCCGAGTCCGTGCGGCTGCTGGTCGTGGTCGACATCTCCCCCATCGCCGGGCACGTCGGCAGCCAGTTCGGCTCGCTGGTCGCGGCGCTGCGCGGCCTCGACCTGGCGGCGCTGGGCAGCCGGAAACAGGCCGATGAGCTCCTCGCACCGGACATCCCGGACCCGGTGACCCGCGGTTTCCTGCTGCAGAACCTGCACCACGACCGGGGGGCCGAACCCGAGTGGTCCTGGCGGATGAACCTTCGGCTGCTCGGCGACTCGCTGGACCTCGTCGGGGCCTGGACGCCGACCGAAGCCACCTACCCCGGCCCCGTGCTGTGGCTGGCCGGGGCCCGCTCGACCTACGTGCGGCCGGAGCACCTGCCGCTGATGCGCGGGCTCTTCCCCCGGGCCGTGCTGGTGACGATCAAGGACGCCGGGCACTGGGTGCACTCGGAACAGCCCAAGGCCTTCGTGGCCTCCCTGCGCGCCTTCCTGGCCCTCAACTACCTCGGCTGAGGGCCAGGAAGCCGACGAGGTCAGGACCGGGCGGCCGCCGCTGCGGCGGCCGGCAGCGCCGCGACGATCTGGTCCACCACGTCATCGGTGTGGGCGCTGGAGCAGAACCAGGCCTCGAAGGCCGACGGCGGCAGCGCGACGCCCTGATCCAGCATCGAGTGGAAGAAGGAGGCGAACGCCGCGGTGTCCTGGGTCTGGGCATCGGCGTAGTTACGCACCTGCTGATCGGTGAAGAAGACCGAGAACAGGTTGCTCGCGCGCTGCACGACGTGCGGCACGCCAGCCGCGCTGAGGGCCTCGCCCACGGCCTCCGACAGCACGCGCGAGACCTCGTCCACCCGGGCGTAGACATCGGCGTCGGCGAGTTCCAGGGTCGCGATCCCGGCGGCCGTGGCCAGCGGGTTGCCCGACAGTGTCCCCGCCTGGTACACCGGGCCCAGCGGGGCCAGCAGGTTCATCAGCTCGGCGCGTGCCCCGAGCGCCGCCAGCGGCATCCCGCCGCCCACGACCTTGCCGAAGGTGAAGATGTCGGGGGTGTACCCCTGCCCCGGCTCCGCGGCGGAGTTCTCGAACGCCCACCAGCCACCGCGGGCCACCCGGAAGCCGGTCAGCACCTCGTCGAAGACCATCAGGGCGCCGTGGGCGCTGGTCAGCTCCCGGATCAGGGCGTTGAAGCCCGGCTCCGGCGCCACCACGCCCATGTTGGCCGGGGCGGCCTCGGTGATGACGGCGGCGATCTGGTCGCCCACCGCGTCGAAGACCGCGCGCAGCCGTTCGGGATCGTTGTAGGGCACGACGATGGTGTCGCTGGCGGCCGCGGCCGTCACGCCCGCCGAGCCGGGCAGGCCCTGGGTCGCCAGGCCGGAACCCGCCGCAGCGAGCAGACCGTCGGAATGCCCGTGATAGCAGCCAGCGAACTTCACGATCTTGTCCCGGCCCGTCGCACCGCGAGCCAGCCGGATCGCCGTCATGGTGGCCTCGGTGCCGGTCGAGACGAACCGCACTTTCTCGCACACTGGGACCCGCTCGCGGATCAGCTCCGCGAGCCTCACCTCGGCCGCCGTCGGGGCGCCGAAGCTCAGCCCGCGCCCAGCCGCCTCCTGCACCGCGGCCACCACCGCGGGGTGAGCGTGCCCGAGCAGCGCCGGTCCCCAGGAACAGACCAGGTCGATGTAGCGGCGTCCATCAGCGCCGAGCAGGTGAGCGCCCGAAGCCTCGGCGATAAACACCGGCTCGCCGCCGACGGAGCCGAAAGCGCGCACCGGCGAGGACACCCCACCGGGCATCACCTGCAGGGCTCGCTCAAAAATGTCATTCATCCCAGCACCACTCCATTGATTCGTGCTTCGCTGATCGGGCGCTCAGGATTATCGGCGTCCACGCCCTGGGAGGCGATATCCTGCACGACCCGCAGCGAATCGGTGTCCAATTTTCCGAAGACAGTGTACTTCGGCGGCAACGGGCTGTCGGCCCAGACCAGGAAGAACTGTGAGCCATTCGTGCCGGGTCCGGCGTTGGCCATCGCGACCGTTCCGGGGCCGTAGGTCTCGGCACCGCTCAGCTCGTCGGCGAAGACGTAGCCCGGACCGCCGCGACCGGTCTCGGTGGGGTCACCGCACTGCAGGATGAAAATGCCGTGATCCACCAGCCGGTGGCAGCGGGTGTTGTCGAAATAACCCTGCTGGGCCAGCGACTCGAAGGAGTGCACCGCGCAGGGGGCCTTTGCCCGATCCATGGTGATCGTGACCTCGCCCTCGCTCATCCGCAGCGTCACCGCGGTCTCTCCCCTGGTCGGCACGTCCTTGTCCGGGGGCGGGTCGACGGGCCGGGCAGGGTCCCCCGCCGGGGCGTAGACGCACTGGGTGGCCCGGGTCACCTTCTGCGGAGCCTCACCGGCGAGCCCGCATCCGCTGACCAGCAGCGCGCACAGCGGCAGCAATGTCATGGGAAGCCTTCTCACCCCAGACAGCTTAGAGGCTAGCCTGCGCACCCGGACGCCCGCCGTGCCG
>JAUMWV010000042.1:12887-19733 GCA_030529455.1 Propionibacteriaceae bacterium
CCGCCGTGCCGCTGCGTCCGGGCTGGGAGAGGGCGGCCCGGTGCGCTCGCGCGCTGCCTCTTGCCAATTCCCGAAGCGTGGGATAGGCATGGGTCATGGTCAATCTCACCCGGATCTACACCCGCACCGGTGACGCCGGCACCACGCGGCTATCGGACAACTCGGTCGCCGCCAAGACCGATCCTCGAGTCGAAGCCTACGGCGATGTTGACGAGGCCAATTCGCTCATCGGGGTCGCGCTGGCCACCGGTGAGCTGCCCGAGCGGATCGTCGAGATGCTGGGCCTGATCCGCAACGAGTTGTTCGATGTCGGCGCCGACCTGTCGAACCCCGTGGTGCAGGACCCACCGTGGGAGCCGCTGCGCATCATCGCGTCCTCAATCGATCGCCTCGAGGCCTTCTGTGACGAGCTGGCCGCGCCGCTGCCGAACCTGCGCTCTTTCATCCTGCCCGGTGGCCGCCTGGGTGCGGCCCACCTGCACGTCGCCCGGGCGGTAGTCCGCCGCGCCGAGCGCAGGGCGTGGGCATGTGCCGAGCAACACGGCAGCGAGACGATGAACCTGCTGGCGATCACCTACCTGAACCGCCTGAGCGACCTGCTGTTCATCATGACCAGGGTCGCCAACGGCACCGAGGCCGAGGTGCTGTGGGTCCCCGGTGGGGAACGCAACCCGGGCAACAAGAAGGGCTGAGCAGTCTCACTCCCCGCCGGGGTAGCGCAGGTGTCCGAGCCGCGGCCCCGCCTCCAGCCAGCTGAGCATGCCCATCATCGAATCCGTGGTCATGGCGAGTTCCACCTGGCGGGTCTCCTGGTTCACGATGCGTAACTGCACCACCTCGGAGGAGTCATACAGGGCAAGCGCCTCGACGTCGGTGGGCTGGCGGCGCTTCATCATCTCGATCTCGCCGCGGCGAGCCACCAGCTTGGGCCGCGGCGACATAGAAAACACCCGGTACCACTCCAGCGCGTCCCCCTCGTAGCGGGCCAGCCCCAGCATCCAGCCAGGCCGGTCGAGCCTGAGCCTCATGCCGCAGTCGAACACGCCACCACGGCTCGACAGCCAGCGGCGGCGGGCGTAAAGGTATGCCAGGGGGGCAACCAACAGCGCGACCAGCACCACCAACCACGCCTCACTCAGCCACCCCATGCCCGCCAAAATACCGCAAAAAAGACGTTTGCCCGGCGTGAACCGGGCAAACGTTCGTGAATGTTATTAAGCCTTTAGCTTATCGAGCGCTTTCAGCTGGGCTACGGCGAGGTGATACTCGTGCAGATCGGCGTCGGTGGCCTCGCCCGCGTCACGAATCTTGCTCAGCCGATCGATCTGGCGCTGGGCCTCCTCGGCGGTGACCTCCTGGGAGAGGCTAGCCCGCTGGCTGAGCAGCGATACCCGGTTCTTGGCCACCGACACGAAACCGCCATCGAGCGCGATGATCTCGCGCCGCCCATCGGCCGTGACGATCTCGGCTGCGTGCGGCACCAGGGCGGCCATCAGCGGTTCGTGGCCGGGCAGGATACCGATGTCACCCTCGGTGGTCCGGGTGATGACGTTGACCGCGTCGCCCTCCCACAGGAGCCGGTCCGCCGCCACCACCTCCACCCGGAGCGTGCGTGAGTAGGCCATCTCAGAGGTCTTTCTGCATCTCGTGCCACTTGGCCATCACGTCGTCCATGCCGCCGACGTTGAAGAAGGCCTGCTCGGCGATGTGGTCGACATCGCCGCGGCAGATCATCTGGAAGCCTTCGATGACGTCCTTCAGCGGCACCGTCGAGCCCTCGATACCGGTGAACTTGGTGGCCATGTAGGTGTTCTGGCTGAGGAACTGCTGCAGGCGGCGCGCCCGGGCCACGACGATCTTGTCCTCTTCGCTCAGCTCGTCGACGCCGAGGATCGCGATGATGTCTTGCAGTTCCTTGTTCCGCTGCAGGATCTGCTTGACGTGCACCGCGGTGTCGTAGTGCTCCTGCCCGACGTACTGGGGGTCCAGGATGCGGCTGGAGCTGGTCAGCGGGTCCACGGCCGGGTACAGGCCCCGGGAGGCGATCTCGCGGCTCAGCTCGGTGGTCGCGTCCAGGTGGGCGAAGGTGGTCGCCGGAGCCGGGTCGGTGTAGTCGTCGGCCGGGACGTAGATCGCCTGCATCGAGGTGATCGAGTGACCCTTGGTCGAGGTGATCCGCTCCTGCAGCTGGCCCATCTCGTCGGCCAGGTTGGGCTGGTAGCCCACGGCCGAGGGCATCCGGCCGAGCAGCGTCGAAACCTCCGACCCCGCCTGGGTGAAGCGGAAGATGTTGTCGATGAACAGCAGCACGTCCTGGTTCTGCACATCGCGGAAGTACTCGGCCATCGTCAGCGCCGACAGCGCCACGCGCAGCCGGGTGCCCGGCGGCTCGTCCATCTGGCCGAAGACCAGCGCGGTGTCCTTGAGGACGCCCGCCTCAGCCATCTCGTTGATGAGGTCGTTGCCCTCGCGGGTACGCTCACCCACACCGGCAAACACCGAGGTGCCGCCGAAGTTGTGCGCGATGCGGTAGATCATCTCCTGAATGAGGACGGTCTTGCCGACGCCTGCGCCGCCGAAGAGGCCGATCTTGCCGCCCTTGACGTAGGGGGTCAGCAGGTCGAGCACCTTGATGCCGGTCTCCAGCATCTCGGTGCGCGACTCCAGCTCATCGAAGGCCGGGGCCTTGCGGTGGATCGGCCACCGCTCGGTGATGGTGAGGGTCGAGGGGTCGGCGTTCAGCACGTCGCCGGTCACGTTCCACACGTGGCCCTTGGTGACGTCGCCGACCGGCACCGAGATCGGTGCCCCCGTGTCGCGGACCTCCGCGCCGCGGCGCATGCCGTCGGTCGGTTTCAGCGCGATGGCGCGGACGATGTTGTCGCCGACCTGCAGCGCGACCTCCATGGTCATGGTGCGCTTCTCGCCCATGACCTCGGTGTCCACCAGCAGCGCGTTGCCGATCTCGGGAATACTGTCCGGAGCGAACTCGACGTCCACCACGGGCCCGATGACCCGGGCGACCCGGCCGACGCCACCGGTGGTCTTGGCCTCTGTCACAACGGAAGGTGCGGTCATTTCTTCTCTCATTCGCTAGCGGATTCGGCGAGCGCGCTGGCTCCGCCGACGATCTCAGTAATCTCTTGCGTGATGGACGCCTGGCGTGCCTGGTTGATGTCCCGGGTCAGGGTCTCGATCAGCGACTGGGCGTTGTCGGTCGCGGACTTCATCGCCTTCTGTCGGCTCGCCAGTTCGGACGCTCCGGAGGTGAGCAGCGCGAAGTACACCCGGTTGGCCACATACAGCGGCAACAGCGCGTTCAGCACCGTCTGGGCGTCCGGCTCGAACCGGTAGTCGGCCATGAAGTAGGGGTCGTCCTCAATCGGCTCGTCCCCGTTCTCGGCCTCGACGATCTCCAGCGGCAGCATCCGGATGACCCGGGGGGTTTGCGTCAGCATCGATTCGAAGCGGGTGCCCACAATGTAGATCTGGTCTACCCCGCCCTCCTCGGTCGGCTGACCGAACTTGGCCAGCAGCACGTCGGCGATGTCCCTGGCGTGTTCGTAGGTGGGCGCATCGGAGAACCCCTGCCAGGACTGTTCGATCGGACGCTTGCGGAACTCGAAGTAGGTGATGCCCTTGCGTCCGGCGATGTACTGGACGACCTCCTGGCCATCCTCGGCCAGCCGGGCATGCAACTGCTCGGCGGCCTTGATGACGTTGGAGGAATACGCCCCGGCGAGGCCGCGGTCACCCGTGATGAGCAGGATGGCCGAACGCACCGGATGCTCGGCGTGCCTGGTCAGCGGGTGCTCGACATCGCAGTGGGAGGCCAGCATCGAGACTGCGCGTTCCAGTTCCCACGTGTACGGCTCGGCTGCCCGGGTACGGCTCTGCGCCTTGACGATCCGGGAAGCCGCGATGAGTTCCATCGCCCTGGTGATCTTCTTGGTCGTGGCAACGGAGTTCCTCCGCTGCTTCAGTTCCCGCAGTCCCGCCATGGGCTAGCTCCGCTTCCGGCGCACGATCTGGGCCTGGTCGACCTGCTCCTCGTCGATCGGCTGGTGCTCCTCGTGCCCGAGCAGCAGGCGCCCCTCGGAGGTGTGGAAGGTCTTCTTGAACGCCTCCAGCTGGCGCTTCACCTCGGCCTGGGTGTCGTCGTCGTAGACCTTGGTCTCGGCGATGACCGACAGCGCGCCGGAGTTGTGCCGCAGGTACTCCAGGAACTCCTGCTCGAAGCGGAGGATGTCGTCGACCGGCACGTCGTCGAGGTGGCCGTTGATGCCCGCCCAGACGCTGACCACCTGGTCCTCCACCGCGTAGGGCTGGTACTGGCCCTGGCGCAGCAGCTCGGTCAGGCGTGCGCCGCGGTCGAGCTGGTTGCGGGAGGCGGCGTCCAGGTCCGAGGCGAACATCGCGAAGGCCTGCATGTCCCGGTACTGCGCCAGGTTGATCTTGAGCGAGCCGGAGACCGCCTTCATGGCCTTGACCTGGGCGGCGCCGCCGACGCGGGAGACCGAGATGCCCACGTCGATCGCGGGACGCTGGTTGGCGTTGAACAGGTCGGACTGCAAGAAGATCTGACCGTCGGTGATCGAGATGACGTTGGTCGGAATGTAGGCCGAAACGTCGTTGGCCTTGGTCTCGATGATCGGCAGGCCGGTCATCGAGCCGCCGCCGAGCTCGTCCGATAGCTTCGCGCAGCGCTCCAGCAGACGCGAGTGCAAGTAGAACACGTCGCCGGGGTAGGCTTCACGGCCCGGCGGGCGGCGCAGCAGCAGCGACATGGCGCGGTAGGCCTCGGCCTGCTTGGTGAGGTCGTCGAAGACGATGAGCACGTGCTTGCCCTGGTACATCCAGTGCTGGCCGATCGCCGAACCGGCGTAGGGGGCGATGTACTTGAAGCCCGCGGGGTCGGAGGCCGGGGCGTGCACGATCGTGGTGTAGTCCATGGCCCCGGCGCGCTCCAGCGCGCCCCGGACCTCGGCGATGGTCGAGCCCTTCTGCCCCACCGCGACGTAGATGCAGCGCACCTGCTTGGTCGGGTCTCCGGACTCCCAGTTCGCCTTCTGGTTGATGATGGTGTCGATCGCGATGGCGGTCTTGCCGGTCTTGCGGTCACCGATGATGAGCTGGCGCTGGCCCCGGCCGATCGGGATCATCGCGTCGATGGCCTTGAGGCCGGTCTGCAGCGGCTCGCGCACCTCCTGGCGGTCCATGACACCGGCGGCCTGCAGTTCGAGCGCGCGGCGTCCCTCGACGTCGGCGATCTCGCCCAGGCCGTCGATCGGGTTGCCCATGGCGTCTACGACCCGGCCGAGGTAGCCCTCACCGACCGGGACGCTCAGCACCTCGCCGGTGGCGA
This sequence comes from Propionibacteriaceae bacterium, assembly GCA_030529455.1. GTDB lineage: Bacteria > Actinomycetota > Actinomycetes > Propionibacteriales > Propionibacteriaceae > JAUMWV01. Next base: position 18,253 of record JAUMWV010000042.1, read on the forward strand.
CCACAGGAGAGCCTTCGTCGATGCCTTCGGAGTCGCCCAGGACCACGACACCGATCTCGCGGACATCGAGGTTGAGCGCGATACCCAGCGTGCCGTTCTCGAAGCGCAACAATTCGTTGGCCATCGCCGAGGGCAGCCCCTCGACGCGGGCGATGCCGTCGCCCGACATCACGACGGTGCCGACCTCGGTGCGGCTCGCCGCCTGTGGAGTGTACGTCTGGACGAAGTCGTCCAGTGCGCTGCGGATCTCCTCCGCGCTGATCGTGAGTTCGGCCATTGCGCCGTTGCCTTTCGTAGTTATGCGGTGAGTTGCCGGTGCACGTCGTCGAGACGCGCTGCGACTGTTGATTCGATGCGGTCGTTGCCGAACTGGACGCGGATGCCGCCGAGCACGCTCGGGTCGAGCTCGATCTGCAGGTCGATCTCGGCGCCTGCCTGGGCCGCCAGCAGGGAACGCAGCCGCTCTTCCTGGGCCGCGGTGAGCGGCTTGGCGACGGTCACCCTGGCGATCTGCCGGGACCGCAGGTCGGCGGCCAGCTGCAGGTAGCGCTCCAGCGTCAGCCGGTAGGTGCGTTCCCTGGCCCCGACGGCGCGAGCCAGCAGGACCTCGGAGAACTCGCTCACCTTGCCCTCAGTGATCCGGCCTACCAGGGAGCGGCGGGCCGCGAGGTCGAAGCTGGTGTCGCGCAGGGCCTCGCGCAGCGCGTCGTGCTCGCGCACAGCTGAACCGAACCCGCCGAGGTCGGCGATCACGGCGTCCAGCTTGCCCGCCTGTTGGGCTGCCCGCAGCACCAGACGCACGCCCTGGCGCTCCAGCGCGTCGCTCAGGCAGTGGCCGTTGCGCCAGCGAAGGTCGAGCGCCTGACCGAGCACCCACTGCGCGTCCGCCGAGACCTTGGTGCCGAAGATCCGTTCGCCGAGCCCGACCCGGGCCTCCGCGGAGCTAGCCGGGTCGGTGAATGCCCGCCGGAGTCCCGCGGAGGAATCCAGCACGTCAACGACGGCGAAGATCTCCTCGGCGACCGCGAGGGACGCCGCCCGGGCGTCGCACCCGGCGTCGAGCGCGCTCAGCTTGGCCTCGTCTACCACCCTCATCGCGGCTGGCCCACCTGTTGCGTCTCAAGCTCGTCGAGGAAGCGGTCCACCGTGCGCTGGGCCCGGGCGTCGTCATCCAGCGCCTCCCCGACGATCTTCGAGGCCAGCGTGGTGGCGAGCCCACCGATCTCGGACTTGAGCTGGGTCATCGCCTGCGCCCGCTCGGCCTGGATCTGGACCGAGGCGTTCTCGGCGATCCGGGCGGCCTCCTTCTGGGCGGCCTCCCGCGACTCGGCCAGGATCATCGCGCCCTGGGTCTTGGCCGCCTCGCGGATCTTGGCGGCTTCATCGCGTGCCGATGCCAGTTGATTGTTGTACTCCGCCAGCGCGGCCTCCGCCTTGGCCTCGGCCCGCTCCGCGCGCTCGATGCCTCCCTGGATGGCGTC
>JAUMWV010000089.1 GCA_030529455.1 Propionibacteriaceae bacterium
AACCGAAGCCGTTGAGGCCGGTTTGCCATAAGGCTGCGTGCGCCCGCGGCGTTGTCGCCAACAATTCCCAGATGGCCCCAATTTCGCGGTCACCGGCCGGAAGTACCCTATCCGGAAGCAGGAGTGAATATGACTCTTGACAATCCAATCAATCGTCGACATCTGTTCAAAGGCGCCGGTGGCGTCGCCGCCGCAGCAGCCATCGGAATCGGCTCAGCCGTCGCCAGCGCCCCCAAGGCCCACGCGTCCGGGCTGAGAGTCATCAGGGACGAAACATTCGGCCGGTTGCGCTACTACCGCGTCGTCAGCCCCTCCATCAACTGGGGCGATAGCGGCCCCGGCATCTTCGTCCTGCTGCCCACTGGCTACACCACAAACCGCCGCTACCCCGTGCTGTACCTGTTCCACGGTGGCGGAGCCCGCGACGGTGAGGCCGACTTCCGGTGGTTCTGGCGGCACACGGATATCGAGAACATCACCGCCGGGAAAGACCTGATCGTGGTCATGCCGGACGGCGGCAAGGCAGGCTGGTACAGCAACCCGGTCACGTCCAACGTCGGCGCCCGCAATTGGGAACATTTCCACATCAACGAGCTCATCCCGTGGGTGGACGCGACATTCAGCACCTATCCCGAATACGCCGGACGCGCGGTTTCCGGTTTCTCCATGGGAGGTTTCGGTGCGCTGAAATACGCCGCGAAATACTATGGGCATTTCGCGTCCGTGAGCAGCCATTCTGGGCCAGCCAGCCTGCGGCGCGATTTTGGGCTGGTCACGCACTGGGCGAATCTCAGCTCGGCCGCGGTCGAGCTGGGCGGCGGCACCGTGTACGGCGTGCCCTGGGACCACCGCCGGGTCAGCATGGACAATCCGGTCGAGCGGATCGAAAGCTATCGCCACAAGCGGATCTTCCTGGTCGCTGGCACCGATTCCCTGCAGAACGACCTGTCCTTCGGCGCGGCGAACGAGGCTCAGGTGCTGGCTGGCCAGCGCGAGTTCAGCGCCGCCTTGCACGCGGCGGGCATCCCGCACGAACGCTACGAGGAACCCGGCGGTCACCTCGTCCGGGATCATCGCCTGCGCCACGACATCGACGGCATCATCGCCCACCTGCGCAGGGCTGGCTAACCCTATGTCTGGCGGTCGTGCCGTAGACCACCGCTCCGCGACAAAAAAAGGGGGTGGGGCTCCTACTCGGGAACCCCACCCCTAGCCGCAGGTGGCTCAGGCGGTGACGTGCTTGCGCCGCAGATACGCCCGGGCCGAGTCGACGAGCAGCACGAAGGCCGCCCCCATCTGGATGCAGTCCTTGAGGACCAGCCGCCCCCGCCCGCTGAGGTAGGGGAATCCGAGGTCGGCGTCGGCCATGCCCTGCTTCGGCGCGGCCACCCACACCTCAGGGGTGGTGATGAGGAAGGACAGCGTCACCACCGAGAAGCCGATGACGCCGAGCGCGCCCAGCATCCCCAGGGTGGGGCTGAGGTAATGGCACAGGATCAGCACACCGAGCAGGCAGATGACCGCGCCCACGGCGATCGACACCGGGTAGGTGCCGTTGGCTTCGTGCCAGGCCCGGTTCGCCTCGTTGAGCACGCCCTCGGCGTTCATGTGCGCCTTGTAATTAGCAGGATCGCCCAGCATCCAGCTCATGAACGGGGAGTTGGCCATGAACGGGACGATCCCGTCGGCCTCATATTTGAACCATTTCAGGCCACCTATCCAGAGGAACACCACCGCCATACCGATCCGCAGCAGGAGCAAAGCGAATCGATCGAGCCGGACGATGGTCTGGGCGATTCCGGTAAGAAACGAGCGTTCCTCCGCCGCAGCGGGGGGTGACATATCAGCCATATGAAGTCCTTTCTGATCGAAAGAGAGCAAACGACCACGCTCTCACGAGGCGACCTTAGACGAAGCGGAGACCTTCTCTCTCGGCCCCGGGTCGCTGGCGGCACACCACCCGACGGGCAACCGCAACGCCGAGGACGCGGTCTGCCTCGCCACGACCGGAGACGGGCGCGGGGGGCCCCCCCCCCACCGCCCCGCGGGGCGGCGGCCCCCCACGCCGGGGGGCGGGGGCCCGA
>JAUMWV010000090.1 GCA_030529455.1 Propionibacteriaceae bacterium
GACGTGGAGCGGCACCTGCGGCGGGTTCTGGCCCGTATCGAGGAGCGGGACCCCCGGCTCAACGCCTTCTCCGCCCTCAACCCCCGGGCGGTGGCCGAGGCCAGCGCACTCGACCAGGTGCCGCGCGTCGCCGCCGCCCGGCTCCCGCTGTTTGGCGTGCCGGTGGCTATCAAGGAGGAGATCGACGTCGCGGGCATGGTCACCACCTTCGGTGGGCGCGGCAACACGGCTCCGGCCACGGCCGACTCCGACGCGGTGGCCCGGCTGCGGGCGGCGGGGGCTGTCGTCGTCGGCAAAACCAACATGCCGGAGTTCGGGCAAACCCCCTTCACCGAGGGGGAGTGGGGCTGCACGCGCAACCCGCACGACCTGCTCCGCTCGCCGGGCGGCTCGTCCGGTGGCTCGGCGGCCGCCGTCGCCTCGGGCATGGGTCCGCTCGCGCTGGGCGGCGACGGCGGGGGCTCCATCCGGATCCCCGCCGCCTGGACCGGTGTTGTCGGACTCAAACCCACCCGCGGCCGGGTCAGCACCGCCCCACAGCCCCACCTGTGGCACGATCTCGGCACCTACGGGCCGCTCGCCCGGAGCGTCGACGATGTCGCCGCCGCCCTCCGCGTCCTGGCGCCCGCCGGGGTGCGTCGCGCTTCCCCCGAGGTGTTGCGCGTGGGCTGGAGCCTCGGTTCCGCGGTGCCGGGGGTGCGCCCGTCGCGGGAGGTGGCGCAGGCCGTGGCCGACGCGGCGATGCGCCTGGCCGGGGCGGGGCACCGGGTCGAGCACGGCTCACTCACGTGGGTGGAGAGCCCCTTCACCTTCATCGTTCAATATCACCGCGCCGTTCTCGACGAGATGCGCCAGCTCCAGCACCCCGAGCGCATCGAGAAACGCTCCCGAAGGATCGCGGCCCTCGCCCGGAGGATGCCCGAGAGCCTGCTGGGGTGGTCCAGGCGGAGCGTGCAGCGCATCGAGGAGGCGATGGATCGGGCCTTCGAACACTTCGACGTGCTCCTCACCCCCGTCACCCCGACGCTGCCCCCGCCGATCCGTCGGGTGCACGCCATGGGCTACCTCAGAACCCACCTGCTGTCATCGAACGCCATCGCCTACACCTCGTATTGGAACCTGGCCGGGTTGCCCGCGGCCAGCGTGCCGGTGGGCAGCTCCGCCGCGGGGCTGCCGCTCGCGGTGCAGGTGGTGGGGCGGCGGGGAGCGGACGAGCAGGTGCTCGACGTGGCCCGGCTCCTCGCCACGTCCCCGTCGGTGATGCCCGGCGCGCCCCGGTGACCCCGCCCGCATCATCGACGGCCTGGGCGCGGGCACCGGAAGCGAACCACGGTGGTGGCGTGGTTCTTCGATAGGTGGGGGATAGCTCGCCAAGGCTCAACGCCTGGACGATCGTGCCGGGTGGCGCGTCCTCGCTGGCGATGGCGGGGAGGTCGGGGAAGACTTCGCCGGACGCTTCGGGGGAATCACTCGCTGATGAAAACCGCCGGACCGCGCCCACCGTCTACCGGGTCGCTCCAGAGCCGATTGGGTTCCTGGCTCGGAGGTCTTTCTCGACGCGCCCACTCGCCGCCACCGCGGTCGAATCCAGCCGGGACAGTCACAACCCCAGGAGCCCAAGCCAGTCGCGGACTGGGGTGATACGACGAAGGAGAGCGACCAGAACCTGGACCTCCCGTGGATCGGTGGTGTGGTTGAGGTTGGTGAGGATGGTCTGGCGGGCTTGGGCTAGTTCGGTTTCGGTGGGGGTGAGGGCCAGTAGCGTCTCGACCAAGTCCTGAACCTGCCACACGTCGGTGGTGTGGGTGAGGATGGTGAGGATGGTCTGGCGGGCTTGGGCCAGTTCGGTTTCGGTGGGGGTGAGGGCCAGTAGCGCCTCGACCGAGTCCTGAACCT
>JAUMWV010000043.1 GCA_030529455.1 Propionibacteriaceae bacterium
GCGTAACGGCCCCGGTCGATGCCCTCGTGGCGGGCGATGAGCTCGCGGGCGGTGACCCGCGGGGTGCCGCACACCGCTGCCGACGGGTGCAGCGCCGCCGCCAGGGCGAGCGCGGAATGGCCGCTCTCGGCGACGCCGGTGATGTCGGTCGCCAGGTGCAGCACGTTGGGCAGCTCGAGGACGAATGGGCGCTCGGGCACGTGCATCCCCGAGCAGTAGGGCTTGAGCGCATCGGCGACCGAGGCCACCGCGTAGGCGTGCTCCCGGGAGTTCTTCCCCGACTGGGCCAGGTCGATGGCCAGCCGGGCAGCGTCCCCTTCTTCCCCGGTGCGCCGCCCGGTGCCCGCGAGCACCCGTGAGGTGGCCAGCCCGCCGCGCAGCCGGATCAGCAGCTCCGGGGTGGCACCGACGAGGCCGCCCACCAGGTAGGCCCAGGTGTCGGGGTAGGCCTCGGCGAGGCGGCCCACGAGGTAGCGGGCGTCGATCGGGGTATCCGAGGTCGCGACGAGTTCGCGGGCCAGCACGACCTTCTCGGCCTCGCCGCGCTGGATGAGGCCGATCACCTCGCTCACCATCCGCTGCCAGTCCGGGCCGCTCATCGCGGCGTCGGCGTAGCGCACGGTGCTGGGCGGGACCGGCGGCGTCCCCTTCTCGGGACGCCCGGCGCAGGGCTGCCGCTCGCAGATGCTGGTGAGCCAGTGCGTGCCGTCGCGGCTGCCGAGGATCAGGCGCGGGACGATGAGCAGCGACGGCTCGGCGGAATGGTCGGGGTCGAAGGAGAAGGAGCCGATCGCCAGCGGGCCGGTGCCGAACACCCCGGGCAGCTCGGTCTCGTGCTCGATCTCGCTAGAGGTCTCCTCCCACCAGACGTCGGCCGCGTCCGGGCAGTCGGTGGTGAACCGGAGGGCCTCGCCGATGGCGATGAACCCCTCGCCGCGCCGCACGAAGGCCGCGCACGGCTGGTCGTCGGGCAGGTAGTCGAGGAGGCACCCCGGGTCCTCGATAGCGACAGTGAGTGCCCGCAACCGTGGCACGCCGGTGGTGAACGTCACCCGCGCAGACTATCCGAGCCTCCGGAGCCGGGCAAAGGACGTTGTGGGCCCCGGCGCTGGTGCCGGGTCAGTCCGGTTCAGGGCTGGCGTCGAGCCCGGTGAAGTGGGCGGCGAAGGCCAGCTGGTTGGCGAACTCGGCCGCGGCGGCGTCCTTGGGTTTGCCCGCGCCGTGCCCGGCCCGGGTGTCGACGCTCAGGATCACCGGCGCCTCCCCGGCCTGGGCGGCCTGCAGCGCCGCGGCGAACTTGTAGCTGTGCGCGGGCACGACCCGGTCGTCGTGGTCGCCGGTCGTGACGAGCGTCGCCGGGTAGCGCGTCCCCGGCCGCACGTTGTGCAGCGGGGAATAGGCCAGCAGGTAGTCCAGGGCGCCGTCGTCGGGGTCGCCGTAGTCGTCGGCCCAGGCCCACCCGATCGTGAACTTGTGGAACCGGGCCATGTCCAAGACGCCGACGCCGGGTAGCACCGCCGCCCACAGGTCGGGACGCTGGGTCAGGGCCGCCCCGGCCAGCAGGCCACCGTTGGAGCGGCCGTGCAGGGCGAGCTGGGCGGTGGTGGTGACCCCCGAGGAGACCAGTTCCTCGGCGACCGCGTACAGGTCGTCGAACACGTTCTGCTTGCGTTCCTTCGTCCCGGCCCGGTGCCAGTCGCTGCCGAACTCGCCGCCGCCGCGCAGGTTGGGGACGCACAACACGCCGCCCGCCGCGACCCAGGCCGCTAGCACGGCGCGGAACTCCGGGTTCATCGCGATGTTGAACCCGCCATAGCCCCAGATCAGCGTCGGCCGGGGGCCCGCCTGCCGGGTCGCGCGGACCACGAAGGCGGGCACCCGGGTGCCGTCCTTGCTGGTGGCCCACATCCGGGTGGTCTCCGCCTGGGGTGCGGGACGCCCGGGCGAGGGCAACGCCCGGTGCGAGACCACCCGCCCACCGTCGCGGGTGACGGCGTGGCGGGTGCCGCGGTCGACGTAGCTGCTGGTCTTGACGAAGAACTCGTCGCCGTCGGAGGTCTCGATCGCCACGACGCTGACCCCGCCGCCCAGCGGCAGTTCCTCGCCGGGCGCCCCGTCGTCGCTGGCCAGCTGGACGCGGTGCTGCGCGTCGTGGGAATAGCACAGGACCAGGCCGGACGCGGTCAGCTCGGCCTCCAGCAGCACGTCGGTGCCGTGCTCGGCGACGACGGTGCGCCGCTGCCCGGTGGCCAGGTCGATCGCCACCAGCCGGTAGCGGGGCGCGTCGGCGTTGGTGAGGGCGTAGAGTAGCCCGGCGCGGATGCCGACGGGCCGCCACTCGTCGTCGCGCCCGGTGACCAGGTGCGTCCATTCCGCGGCGTCCCAGCGCCGCGCCCGCAGGTCGTTGCCGAGCGAGGCGCCAGTGTTGGTGGCCAGGACGAACCACTCGTCGTCGCGCGGGTGGTGGTGGGCGAACAGCCGGGGCTCGTCGGGTTCGGCGAACAGCACCTCGTCGGCCGAGGCCGGGGTGCCCACGGTGTGGCGCATCAGCCTGCCCGCCCCCTGCTCCTCGGTCAGGGCGGCACCGGCGGGGGCATCGTAGGCCCAGTAGCTGAACGAACGCCCGTCCGGCAGCCACACCGGGACCTGCCACTTGCACCACTCGATGACGTCGCCGGTGTCGGCGCCGCTGGCGACCTCGCGGACCCGGATCGTCCACCAGTCGGAGCCGCCATCGGAGACGCAGTAGGCCAGCAGCGTCCCCGCCGGGTTCACCGCCGCCGCGCCGACCGACACCGTGCCGTCGGCGGAGAAGGAATTGGGGTCGAGCAGCACCCGGCCGGGTTCCAGGCCGTCGAGGTCCTCGGCGGTCACCAGCACGTCCTGGTTGGTGCCGTCGTTGTGCCAGGCGAAGTAGCGCCCGCCGCGCACGAAGGGGCAGCCTCGGGTCGGCGCGGTCAGCAGCGCGGTGACGCTGGCCAGGAAGGCCTGCCTGGCGGGCAGGGTGGCCAGCACCGAGCCGGACAGGCGGTTCTGCTCCTCGACGAAGGCCGCCACCTCGGGGCCGGTGCCCTCCAGCCAGCGGTAGGGGTCGTCCTCGGGGCCGTCGGTGCGGGTGGTCGGGTAGGTCAGCACGCGCTCACTCTAGTGCGGCCCCGGGCGGGCCCGGCACCGGCCGCCCGCGCGTGGCGGCCCACCGATATCGTGGAGGCGAAAGGAGCAACGATGAAGCTGCTGATCTCAACCCTCACCGACCTGGGTGAGCTCGACCTTCCCGACGGCGTCGAGGCCGTGTGGATCGACGAGAGCCAGCGGGTTCCCGAGGAACACCGGGACGCCGAAGGCATCGTCTGCTGGGGAGCCAACCCCGACCTGGCGACGTTCTTCGCCGACCTGCCCAGGCTGGGCTGGGTGCAGACCTACCTCGCCGGGCCCGACAAGATCATGGCGCTGGACCTGCCGGAGCGGGTCGTCATCACCAACGGGGCACACTTCCACGACCTGACGGTCGCCGAACACGCGCTGGCGCTGACCCTGGCCCTGCTGCGCAGCCTCCCGGCCTGCGCCCGCGCCCAGCGGGACCACCGCTGGGCCGGCGAGCTGGGCGGCGTGCAGCCGATGCGGCCACGGGAGGCCGTCACGACCCTGATCGGCACCAACGCCGTCGTGTGGGGGTTCGGCGGCATCGGCCAGGCCATCGGGCGGCTGCTCGCCGCCTTCGGCGCGAACGTCACCGGCATCGCCACCACGGCGGGCGAGCGGGCCGGGTTCCCGGTCACCGACGACGTGGACGCGGCGCTGGCCGAAGCAGAGGTCCTCATCATGGTGCTGCCGCACCGGCCCGACACCATCAAGGCGCTGAACGAGCGCACCCTGGGCCTGCTCCCGGACCGTGCCGTGGTGGTCAACGTCGGGCGGGGTTCCGGGGTCGACGAGGACGCGCTGGTCGCCGCCCTGACCGCCGGACGCCTGGCCGGGGCGGGCCTGGACGTCGCCAGCACCGAGCCGCTCCCGGCCGATTCCCCGCTATGGGAGGCCCCCAACCTCGTCATCACCCCACACTCGGCGGGCGGGCGCCCGGTCGGGGCCGAGCAGCGCATCGCCCACAACGCCCGGGCCTACCTGGGGCAGGGCGACTACATCGGCCGCATGCCCCGCTGAGCCCTCCGGTTGCCCGCCGGTGCCGCCCCGGGCGGGGCGCTACCGCGTCCTGACCAGGGCCCGGGCGGGGTTGGCACCGCGGGGACGGGCTCCCGTAGACTGACCCGGCAACCGACCCACAGGAGTAATCAGCATGCCCGTCACTGAGGCTGATGTCATCGTCGTCGGCGCAGGCCCCGCGGGGTCGTCGACCGCCATCCACCTCGCCCGCCGCGGGCTCGACGTCGTCCTGCTGGAGAAGTCGGTCTTCCCGCGCGACAAGGTCTGCGGTGACGGGCTGACGCCCCGGGCGACGCGCCAGCTGATCCGGCTGGGCATCGACACCTCCGAGGCGAACGGCTGGCTGCACAACAAGGGCCTGCGCATCTACGGCGGGCGCGTCCAGCCGTTCGAGATGCCCTGGCCAGAACTGGCCGACTTCCCGAACTACGGCCTCGTCCGGCCGCGCGCCGATTTCGACGACCTGCTGGCCAAACACGCCGTGGCCGCCGGGGCGCAGATGTTCGACAACACCAACGTCACCGACGCGATCCTGGACGAGCGCAGCGGCCGCATCGTCGGGGTCCGGGCCAAGGACGGCCGCGAGTTCCGGGCCCCGCTCGTCGTGGCGGCCGACGGCAACTCGGCCCGGCTGGCCATCAGCATGGGGCTCAACAAGCGCGACGACCGCCCGATGGGCGTGGCGGTGCGCACCTACTACACCTCGCCGCGCCACGACGACGACTACCTCGAATCCTGGCTGGAGCTGTGGGACGGCACCCCCGGCGAATCCAACCTGCTGCCCGGCTACGGCTGGATCTTCGGCATGGGTGACGGCACCTGCAACGTCGGCCTGGGCATGCTCAACACCTCCTCGGCGTTCGGCAAGACCGACTACAAGGCGCTGCTCAAGGCCTGGCTCGACAACACCCCCGAGGAATGGGGCTTCCGGGACGCGAACATGACGATGCCGGTCAAGGGCGCCGCGCTGCCGATGGCGTTCAACCGCCAGCCCGCCTATACCCGGGGCCTGGTGCTGGTCGGCGACTCGGCCGGGATGGTGAACCCGTTCAACGGCGAGGGGATCGCCTACGCGATGGAGGCGGGCGAGATGGCCGCGGACGCCATCGCCGAGGCCCACTACCGGGGGGTGGGGACGGCGGCGGCCGAGAAGGCGCTCAACGGCTACCCGACCCAGCTCAAGGCGGCCTTCGGCGGCTACTACCGGCTGGGGACCGTGTTCGTGAAGCTGATCGGCAACCCGAAGATCATGCACCTGTGCACCACCTACGGGCTGCCCCGCAAGACGCTGATGCGCTTCGTCCACAAGCTGCTGGCCAACCTGACCGACGCCCGGGACGGCGACGCGATGGACAAGATCATCAACTCCCTGACCCGGATCGCGCCCTCGGCCTAAGGACGGCGAACCCCGGGGAGCTCAGGGCTTCCCCGGGGTCCGGCAGCGGGACGGGTATCAGCACTCGCCGCGGTCGTTGGCGGAGGACACCCAGCCAGCCGGTGTGTTCGACTTCGGGGCGGGGCCGGAGGTCTCCCAGACGTAGGTGTAGCCGAGCTTGCCGGGCGTCATCTCCCACACGCCCCGGTCGGGGTGGGATTTGACGAGCTTGGCCTTCGGGTGCCACTGCTTGATGTTGGCCGGGGTCGGGAACAGCGTGGCGCCGCCGTGCAACCGCACGCCCTTGGGGACGCCCGCGGCCTTGTTCACCCCCCACTGCCGCAGCACGAGGCTCTTGTCGTCGAACTCGACCTTGAACCCCTTCCAGAAGTAGATATTGGTCGAGCCGACGTGCGGGGTGTCGCACACGAAGTGGGTCTTGCGGGTGGGCTTGCCGAGCTTGGCGGTGAGCGCGGCCACCACCTGGTCCTGCTTTGCCTTCCCGATCCTGAACCCGTCCACCCCGAGCCCGCTCAGGATGACCGCGCCGGACTTCTGGTTGGCGGCCGTGGTGGTGGTCTGCTTCTTCTTCGGGGCGGTTTGCTGCTTCGTCGTCGGCGGCGTGGTCTGGGTGGTGGGCGAAGGAGCCGCGGGCGCGGTCGAGGGGGCCGTGGAGGGGGCTGGGGTCTGCCCGGCCGGGCTCGGCGAGGCGGACGGGGTCGACGGCTGCGGCGCCATGGTCGGCGCGGGGGACTGCTTCGCCGGGGTGGTGGCCGGGGCGGAGGACGCGGCGGGGGCGCTCGTGGCCTTGGCGGAGGCCCGGGGCGTGCTCGGCTCGCTGCCGAAGGTCCCGCACCCGGTGAAGAGGGTGGCCGCGGTCACGATGGCGGCGACAGCGATGGCTGGGCGGATGTTCATGGCGTTCTCCTGAGTCCGTGAAGGAAACTGCTGGTGGGCTGGGCCTCTGGCGGTGTCGTCACCGCCCGTGGCGTGGCCCGGTTACTCTCTATACGGACCCTCGCCGCGAAAGGTTCCCGGAGATTCCGGCAATCCGGTTCAGGTGGGGTTTAGCCCGGGAGCCGACTCATCGAGGCGAAGGCGTCCTCCACCGGAATGGTGTATTCCCCGCCCACGGCAGGCTGGGTCAGGGACGCGATCTCGGCGCGGAACTGGGTCGCGTTCTTCTGGTCCACCCCGAGGACCCGCTCGCCCGGCGGGACGAGGAAGGCCAGGTAGATCGTCCGCTGGTCCCAGCCCTCGGGGCTCTTGGGCCTGTCGTAGAGCCACTCGCCGCGGTCACGGACGTGGAGGCGGGGGCGGCTGGCACCGCCGCCGTCCCGGAACGCGGCGACCTCGCCGATCTCGATGGCGTCGATATTGGCGCAGGTGACGCGCGCCTGCGCGACGGTGAAGGTCGTCCCCTCGGACGGTTCCGCTGGGTCGGTGTCCTTCGCCCACTCCTCGGCGTCGAGGACGAGGAGGCGGGTGTCGTTGGTCCGCAGGACCTTGACGCCGCTGACCGCCTTCTCGAAGGTGTAGGCGCATCGCGACGAGGGCTCGACCATGGCGTGCGGGCCGGAGGCTGTGGGTTCGCCGGTGCACGAGCTGGCCAGCAACGCCAGGGCGGCGGCCGCCATCGTGGCGAGGCCCCGGGTGACCGGGCGCTGCGACGGTGTGGTGTTCAACGGGGCCTCCCTAGAATGGCTTGTCGCGATAGCCGCGCTCGACGGGAATCTGGATGGTGTCGCCGGTGGCTGGGCCGCTGAGCGGCGCGAGATCGATGCCCGGCTCGCGGTGGCGGAACAGGGACACCGAGCGGGGGCTCTCGTCGCCGTGCAGGACGAAGGCCAGGTAGACCGTCGCGGACACCTTGCCCGGCGGTAGGGCCGTGGCGGACGGGTCGAAGGCGTCCCCGGCGGCCCCGACCCGCAGGTAGGGCGCCACGCGGCGTCCGGCCGACGTGGTGAGGGCGATGTTGCGTTCGGCGAGCCGGGAGGATTCGGCGCAGGTCGCCTCGGCCTTGACCAGCGTCCAGGTCAGGCTGGCCTTGTCGGCGCCCTGGTGGCTGACGGCGGAGGCGGGGAAACGGCCGACATAGTCGGCGTTGGCCGACAGGATCTTGCCCCCGGTGGTCACCTCCTGGAACGCGAAGACGCAGTTGGCGTCCGGGTCGAGCAGGGCGTTGGGGCCCTCCGGGGTGAGGAGCTCGGCCGGGGGTTTGGGGTCGGTGCACCCCCCGGCCAGCGCGGCCACGGCGAGGGCCGGGCAGAGCAGGCCAGCGCTCAGGCGGGGGAATCGGGGTCGTCGGGTACTCATCGTGCTTGCGCCAATCCGGCGTCCACCGCCGTGTGATAGGGAACCGTTGCGGATTTCAGGCCATTGGGGTCGAAATAGAACTGCTCGTAGTAGGAGCGGGCGATGGGGTCGGAGGCGATCTTGCGCCAGTCGATCTTGCCGTCGCCGTCGATGAACCAATGCGTCTGGTCGGTGATGCCCTGGGCGAGGAGGAAATCGCGTGGGCTATTGCCCTCGATCCAGCGTTCCGTGTACAGGGCGGCCTCGTTGATCTGGGCGTGCAGCGTGTCGTGGATGAACGTCCTGACCGCGGCGGAACGGTCGGCGGCCAGCTCGGTCTCGCTGGGAACCAGTTTGCTCCAGCCGTCGATGATGTCGCCGCTGACCTTCCCCCAGGTCTGGTCGGCGATGAACCCGACACCCGAACCCACCGGGCCGAACAACGAGCCCGCGGCCGTCCCGACCGGGATCTTGGACGCGGCACCCTTGCCCGCGCTCAGGAGGAACTCGCGCAACGCATCGGCCTCCTTGGAATCCTCCCCCCACGCCCGGACCATCCCCTGCGTGAGGTCGCCGAGGAAGTCGGCGCTGTTGAGGCTGGCGGCCTCGATCTGCTGGTCGGTTCCGCCGTTGCCCATGATCCAGCGCAGGTTCTCCTGGTTGTAGGCGGACGAGGCGGCGATGAGCCGCTGCAGCGCGGGCGGGTTGGTGGGGTCGCCCTTCTCGTTGCCGCCCCAGACGAACTCGTGGGGCCGGTCCCGGGCGAGGTCGGCGAACACCGCGTCGAGGCGGCCCATGGTCGCCCGGTCGATGTTGAGGGTGTAGTGGCTGATCGTCCCGTCCGGGCCCCGCACCTCCCGCCACGGGCTGGGACCCTCGTCCTTGTCCTCGTCGACGGCGATGAAATCGTCGATGTAGCTCTCCATGAGTGTGGCGATCGGGACGCGGGCCTTGGCGAACTCGTCCGCCCCGTCGAACAGGTCATGCGTGGAGCCGTCGACGCCGGTGTAGTGACCGTCGCTGACGGTCTTGGCGTAGGCGTCGAAGTAGTCGTGGGCCAGCTGCACGCTGCGCGCACCGTCGGGGCCCCGGTTGGTGCCGTGCTCGGCGACGATCTGTGCGACCAGTTCCTGGTTGGTGTACAGCCCGTCTGCGCTGCGGGCCGAGACGAGGTAGTCGACCGCGCTATGCAGGCTGCCGTCCGGGTAGCGGACCTGGTTGAGCAGGAAGCCGGTGGCGGTGTCTTCGCTACGCGAACTGGACATCAAGAAATTGTGGACCGGGTCGTTCAGGTGATCGGTGTGCCAATAGGTGCCGTATCGTTCGATCTCGCCCCAGAAGGGGATGCCGCTGCCCCGGTCTCCCCAGAAGTACCGGGGGTGGTTGAATCCCCTGCCGGGGTCGGAGGCCATCTCGGTGTCCCAGGCCAGGAGGTCCTTGCCCACGTTTTCGAAGAATGCCTGGTCGGGGCTGCGTCCGTGGGCGAGGTGGGCGACCGCGAGAAGCTGACCCTGGCCCCAGTAACCGGTCGTCCAGTAGCCGCTGCGGCCGTCGCTGGCGATTCCGGCGTTCAGCTCGAAAACGGTCCGGCCCTGCTCCTTGAGGAGGGAGTCCCATTCCGCCCGGCCGGACTCGTAGAGCGCGGTCGTGTTGGGCCCGTAGTCGGCGTCTGCCCTCGCCCCGCCGACGGCGGTGACGAAACTGCCCGAGATGATCTCCATCAGCCGGACGGAATCCTGGGTGACGCCGTGGGGGAAGAGGGCGCCATCGGTGCCGTAGGCCCGCAATTCGGCCATGTCGTTCATGAATTGGGAGAACCCGCTGGGCCCGAGTTCGCGGGCCAGCGCCAGCTCGAAATAGGCCAGTTCGGAGCCGCGGAGATTACCGAATCGGGAGACGAACTCGCTGATGGCCTCCGGGTCTCCGTCGTGGAACCGGTTGAGGAGGTCCTCGGCCTCGGTGGCCTGCTGCTGGGCGAACTCGTACATCTCCACGTCCCGGGCGAGCGGGATGCCCTCGGTGAGGTACAGACCGATGTCGTGCGGGCTCATCCGGGAACTTTGCGGGATGAACTCATCGAGCGCCGCCGTGATGTTGCGGGCCGCAGCGGAAGCGATCGCCTCCGCCGTAGACAGCGCGTCCCGCCACCGCCTGCGCAGGTCGTCCAGCGCCGATTCGTGGTCGGTGTTCACGCGCTGGAAGATCGCCCGGATCTCGGATTGGCTGTATCCGCTGGGGTCCATCGCGATGTCGGCGTTGAGCTGCTGGATCTTCCTGCGGTGATTTGCGACCTCTTCGTCCCAATCGGCCTGGAGCTTGCGGATGGTGTAGTTGGCCTCACGCAGCCCGGCGCGGAACGTGTCGACCGCGTCGCTGCTCTTGGTGGTCGCGGTGGCGGCCTTGGCCAGCTTGGCGCGCAGCTCCTCCACCTGGGCCTGGCGGGCCGCGTGGGTCGTCCCGCCCCACGTGGCCGAGATCGCCGAGGCGGCCGGGCCCTCAGTCATGAGGGTGGTCTGGTTGATCCTCCCGGAGACCTGTTCCAGGTCGGAGGCGAGATGGGCCAACATCCCAGGGTTGCCGGTCAGTTCCGGCAGGGCCGCAGATCCGTTCATGGTAGTCACTCCCTGGCTAGTTGAACTGTGGGACGTGTCCCTCGATGTGGGCGAATAGGCGCCGGTTGATCGCGTCGGTCCGGTCGAAGTTGTCGCCGACGGCGCTATCGGCCGAGCCGAGGACGGTGAAAGCCTGGTAGAGCTCGTTGAGCCCGGCGTCCATGGTGGACCCGAACTCGCTCAGCGCCGCGATGAGCCGCTGAAAACCGGCGGTGTAGGCGTCGTGGCCCACCCCGACCGCGAAGCCCGCGGTGCCCAGCGGCGCGACGAGCGCGTTGCGGCACTGCTGCACGGTGTCGCCGTCCTTCCAGTCTTTGCTCACCTGAACGTGGATGGCGTCGTAGTCGATCTCCAGGTCGCTCATGCGTTGTGCCTCCAGGGTGTTCGGCTGCCTGCCTGGAGCTTAGAGGTCCTAGGGGCGAGTTGGCCGCAGTCGCCTCCGCTAGGGGGTCTGAGCGGCTGGCGAACCCCTCGTCCGGGAGGCCCAGAACCGGCCCCAAAAAGGCAACAAAAATGTTGCGTTATTTCGGGTTCCGTGCCTTGTAGAGTGGGATTTCGTGCATGGTTCGCCAAGATTGACTCGGTGGGCGCCGACTCGCCTAGACTAAGGCCGAGACAGACCCCAGGAGTAGACAGGTTATGCCCGTGACAGCACCCGGCGGAGCGGGAGCCAGAATCTGCTGGTCGCCGCTCAACAGCGGCGCAGCGCGCGAGACCTTGGGCGGTTTGCCCGGCCAGGTCGGCGTCTCCTGCCTAGAAAACCAATCGAGAAAGACCGGAATGATGCTCAGTGACGGGAAGGACCTCTCATGACGTCGTCGTTGTATATCCCGATCATCGGGATGGTCGTGCTCGCCGCCGGGTTCATCATCGTGTCCATCGCCCTGGGCGTGCGCATCGGCCCGGCCCGCTACAACCGGGCGAAGTACGACGCCTACGAGTGCGGCATCGAGCCGACCCCCCAGCCGGTCGGCGGCGGACGGTTCCCGGTGAAGTACTACATCACGGCGATGATGTTCATCATCTTCGACATCGAGATCGTGTTCTTGTACCCCTGGGCCGTCACACACAACCTCCTCGGCTGGTTCGGCCTCGTCGCGATGCTGCTGTTCATCGAGACGGTGCTGCTGGCCTACTACTACGTCAAGCGCCGCGGCGGCCTCGACTGGGACTGAGATAAGGACGAGATATGGGACTCGAAGATAAGCTGCCATCCGGCGTCCTGCTGACCACGGTCGAAGGCGTCTTCGGCTGGATGCGGTCGGCATCCTTCTGGCCTGCCACCATGGGCCTGGCCTGCTGCGCCATCGAGATGATGGCCTACGGCACCCCCCGGTTCGACGCGGGACGCTGGGGCCAGGAGGTGTTCCGCGCCTCGCCGCGCCAGGCCGACCTCATGATCGTCTCGGGACGGCTGTCCAACAAGATGGCCCCGGTCGTGCGCCAGGTCTACGACCAGATGCCCGAACCGAAGTGGGTGCTGTCGATGGGTGCCTGCGCCAGCTCCGGTGGCATGTTCAACAACTACGCGATCGTGCAGGGCGTCGACCACATCGTCCCGGTCGACATCTACCTGCCGGGCTGCCCGCCGCGTCCCGACATGCTGATCGACGCGATGTTCAAGCTGCGCAAGCAGGTGTCCAGCCGCCCGATCGGCCCGAACGAGGCCGCCATGATCGAGGAACGCGAACGGATGGCGCTCGCCGCTCCCGCCACGCACGAGATGAAGGGGCTCATGCGATGAGTGAAGACAAAGACCTCGAACAGCGTCGAGACGAGCAGCCCGCCGTCACCGCCAACATCGTCGGCACCAAGACCGGCATGTGGTCGCGGGGCACCGGAGACACCTCCGGCTACGGCGGCCTGCGCCGCGTCATCGAGATGCCCGGTCAGACCGCGCGTCCCTTCGGCGGCTATTTCGACGCCGTCGCCGACCGCGCGCTGGAGCTCGTGCCCGCCCTGGCCGGGGCACGGATCTTCGTCGACCGGGGCGAGCTGACCCTCTACGTGCCGCGCGAACACCTGCTGGAGACGGCCAAGGCGTTCCGTGACGACGCCCACCTGCGGTTCGAGGTGTGCGTGTCGGTGTCGGGCGTCCACTACCCGCAAGACGCCGGGGCGGAGTTCCACGTCGTCTACGACCTGCTGAGCTACACCCACAACCGGCGGGTCCGGCTCGAGGTGACCTGCCCGGACGCCGACCCGCACGTGCCGAGCGTGGTCTCGGTCTACCCCATGGCCGACTGGCACGAGCGCGAAGCCTGGGACATGTTCGGCGTCCAGTTCGACGATCACCCGGCGCTGACCCGGATTCTCATGCCGGACGACTGGGTCGGGCACCCGCAGCGCAAGGACTACCCGCTCGGCGGCATCCCGGTCGAGTTCAAGGGAGCGCGGGTGTCGCCCCCGGACCAGCGGAGGAGCTACAACTGATGAGCACGCACGCAGCAACTGAAGACGTCTTCGCTGGCGGCGAGGAGACCGGCGCGCAGCGGGTCTACCTGAGCCAGGGCGGCGACTGGGCCGACATCGCGGCCGAACAGGCCGAGCGGGGGGACGAGACCATCGTCGTCAACATGGGTCCCCAGCACCCCTCCACCCACGGGGTGCTGCGGCTGATCCTGGAGATGGACGGTGAAACCGTGCGCTCCATCCGCCCCGGCATCGGCTTCCTGCACACCGGCATCGAGAAGAACATGGAGTACAAGACGTTCACCCAGGGCGTGGCGTACTGCACGCGCATGGACTACGTCGCGCCGCTGTTCAACGAGGTCGTGTACTGCCTGGCGGTCGAGAAGCTGCTCGGCATCACCGACGAGGTGCCCGAACGCGCCAGCGTCATCCGGGTGCTCATGATGGAGCTGAACCGGATCGCGAGCCACCTGGTCGCCATGGGCACCGGCGGCATGGAGATCGGCGCGCTGACCGTCATGACGGTCGCGTTCCGCGAGCGGGAGAAGATCCTGGACTTCTTCGAGGCCATCTCGGGTCTGCGGATGAACCACGCCTTCGTGCGTCCCGGCGGCGTCGCCAACGACCTGCCCGACGGCGGCATCGAGCAGCTGCGCGAACTGGTCGACTGGCTCAAGAAGCACCTGCCCGAGTACGCGACCTTCTGCAACGAGAACCCGATCTTCAAGCTCCGCATGGAGGGCGTGGCCACCATCGACCTAACCGGGGCCATGATGCTGGGCGTGTCCGGGCCGCCGCTGCGCTCCACCGGATACGCCTGGGACCTGCGCAAGATGCAGCCCTACTGCGGATACGAAACCTACGACTTCGACGTGGTCACCTGGGACACCGAGGACGCCTACGGCCGCTTCCGCATCCGGCTCGCCGAGACCTGGGAGTCGCTCAAGATCGTCGAGCAGTGCATCGACCGCCTCGTGGCGACGCAGGGCCAGCCGGTCATGGTCGCCGACGCGAAGATCGCCTGGCCCGCCCAGCTGGCCCTCGGCCCGGATGGGCAGGGCAACAGCCACGAGCACATCAAGCACATCATGGGCGAGTCCATGGAGGCGCTGATCCACCACTTCAAGATCGTGACCGAGGGGTTCAAGGTGCCCGCGGGCCAGGTCTACGTGGCGATCGAATCCCCGAAGGGTGAACTGGGCTGCCACCTCGTCAGCGACGGGGGGACGCGGCCCTACCGCGTCCACTTCCGCGACCCCGGGTTCAACCATCTTCAGTCGGTGCCGCTCATGTGCGAGGGCGGCATGATGAGTGACGTCGTGGTGGCCGTGGCCAGCCTCGACCCTGTGTTGGGAGGTGTTGACCGGTGAGCGGTCACGAGTTCCAGTCCTATTTCCCGGATTCGGGCGGGGTCGATTATTCCGATACCTCGACCAATATCGACGAGACGACCTACGCGGAGCTGCGGGAGCTGGCCTCCCGCTACCCGCAGCCGCGGTCGGCTCTGCTGCCGATGCTGCACCTGGTGCAGTCGGTCGACGGCCGGGTCAGCCCCAAGGGCATCGAGGCCTGCGCCGAGGTGCTCGGCCTGACCACGGTGCAGGTGGCGGGCGTGGCGACCTTCTACACCATGTACAAGCGCCGCCCAGCCGGGAAGCACCACGTCGGGGTCTGCACCACGGCGCTGTGCGCGGTCATGGGCGGTGACATCCTCATGAACCGGGTGATGACCAGGCTCGGCATCGGCGAGGGCGAGACCACCCCCTGCGGCAAGATCAGCCTGGAGCGGCTGGAATGCAACGCGGCGTGCGACTTCGCGCCCGTCATGATGGTCAACTGGGAGTTCATGGACAACATGACCCCGCAGAAGGCCGACGAGCTGATCGACGCGCTGCTGGAGGACCGCGAGGTCACCTCGACCCGCGGCGCGACCATCACCAGCTGGGCCGAGGCCGAGCGGGTGCTGGCCGGGTTCCCGGACGGCCGCGCCGACGAGGGTCCGAGCGCGGGCCCCGCGTCCCTGTTGGGCGTGGAGATCGCCAAAGAGAAGGGCTGGGCGGCGCCCACCCCGGAAGGGACGGCGAAGTGAGCGACCTGTTGACCCCGGTGCTGAGCGCCAACTGGGGTGAGGCCAGGAGCTGGAAGCTGGACAGCTACGAGCGGCGCGGCGGCTACGGCGCGCTGCGCAAGGCCCTGGCGATGACACCGGCCGAGGTCATGACCACGGTCAAGGACGCGGGGCTGCGCGGCCGCGGCGGCGCGGGCTTCCCGACCGGGATGAAGTGGTCCTTCGTCCCGCAGGACAACCCGAACCCGAAGTACCTCGTGGTCAACGCCGACGAGTCCGAGCCGGGCACCTGCAAGGACATGCCGCTCATGATGGCCTCCCCGCACACGCTGGTCGAGGGCGTCATCATCTCGTCCTACGCGCTGGGCGTGCACACCGCCTTCATCTACTGCCGCGGTGAGGTGCTGCACATCATCCGCCGCCTGCAGCAGGCGGTGCGCGAGGCCTACGCGGCTGGCTACGCGGGCAAGAACATCCTCGGCCAGGGCTACGACATCGACATCATCGTGCACGCCGGTGCGGGGGCCTACATCTGCGGTGAGGAGACCGCGCTGCTGAACTCCCTGGAGGGACGCCGCGGCCAGCCCCGGCTGCGCCCGCCGTTCCCCGCGGTGGCCGGCCTGTACGCCTGCCCGACGGTCATCAACAACGTGGAGTCCATCGCCTCGGTGCCGTGTATCATCGCCAACGGGGCGGAATGGTTCTCGTCCATGGGCACCGAGAAGTCCAAGGGCATGACCATCTACTCCCTCAGCGGGCACGTGCGTCGGCCGGGACAGTTCGAGGCCCCGCTCGGCATCACGATGCGCCAGCTGCTCGACCTGTCCGGCGGCATCCGGGAGGGCCACGAGCTGAAGTTCTTCACCCCGGGCGGGTCGTCCACCCCGATCCTCACCGGCGAACACCTCGACGTGCCCCTGGACTACGAGGGCATGGCGAGCGTCGGGTCGATGCTCGGCACCAAGGCGCTGCAGGTGTTCGACGAGACCACCTCGGTGGTGCGCACCACGCTGCGCTGGGTCGAGTTCTACAAGCACGAGTCGTGCGGCAAGTGCACCCCGTGCCGTGAGGGCAGCTGGTGGCTCGTGCAGCTGCTGATGAAGTTCGAGGCCGGTACCGCCGCCGTGGGCGACGTCGAGAAGCTGCTCGACGTGTGCGACAACATCGGCGGACGCTCGTTCTGCGCCCTCGCCGACGGCGCCGTGGCCTGCGTCACGAGCGCGGTGCGGCATTTCCGGGAAGAGTTCGAGCAGGGCTACCACACCCCGGCCTGGGAGCTGTTCCCCTACGAGAAGAGCGCGTTGTTCGCAACTGAAGGAGCACACGCATGAGTGTCGATGTGAAAACCGGCGCCGAACTCGCCCCGAAGCCGGACGAGGTCAGCCTGACCATCGACGGCATCGCGGTCAGCGTGCCGAAGGGCACCCTCATCATCCGGGCGGCCGAGGCCGCCGGTATCGCGATCCCGCGGTTCTGCGACCACCCGCTGCTGGACCCGATCGGGGCCTGCCGCCAGTGCCTCGTCGAGATCCCGGACGCGGGCAACGGGCGGGGATTCCCCAAGCCGCAGGCGTCCTGCACCATCCCGGTCGCCGAGGGCATGAAGGTCAACACGCAGCTGACCAGCGCGGTCGCGGAGAAGGCCCAGCGGGGCATCCTGGAGCTGCTGCTCATCAACCACCCGCTGGACTGCCCGATCTGCGACAAGGGCGGCGAGTGCCCGCTGCAGAACCAGGCGCTCAGCGAGGGGCCCGGCGAGTCCCGCTACGGCGGCCTCAAGCGCACCTACCCGAAGCCGGTGGCGATCTCGGCCAATATCCTGCTCGACCGGGAACGCTGCGTGCTGTGCGCGCGCTGCACCCGCTTCTCCGAGCAGATCTCGGGCGACCCGTTCATCGCCCTGGTGGAGCGGGGCGCGCTGCAGCAGGTGGGGTTCTACGCCGACCACCCCTACGACTCCTATTTCTCGGGCAACGTCGTCCAGATCTGCCCGGTGGGTGCGCTGACCAGCGCCGACTACCGCTTCCAGTCGCGGCCGTTCGACCTGGTGAGCACGGCGACCAGCTGCGAGCACTGCGCGGGCGGCTGCCCGCTGCGCGCCGACCACCGGCACAACTCGGTGCGGCGCAGGCTCGCGGGCGCCGACCCCGAGCTCAACGACGAATGGAACTGCGACAAGGGGCGCTTCGCGTTCAAATATGGGCGCGGAGACGATCGGCTGAAGTATCCGCTGGTCCGCCGCGACGGTGAACTGGTCCCGGCCTCGTGGCCGGAGGCCATCGACGCCGCGGTCGAGGGGCTGAAGAAGGTGGGCTCCTCGGTCGGTGTGCTGACCGGTGGACGCCTGACGCTGGAGACCGCCTACGGCTACAGCAAGTTCGCCCGGGCGGTGCTCAAGACCAACAGCATCGACTTCCGTTCCCGGCTGTCCTCGGCCGAGGAGGCGGACTTCCTGGCGGCCTACGTGGCCGGTGGGCGGGACCGCATCACCCACGCCGACCTGGCGGCCGCCAAGCACGTCGTCCTCGTCGCGTTCGAGCCCGAGGACGAGGCGCCGAGCATCTTCCTGCGGCTGCGCAAGGCCGTCCGCAAGTCCGGGCTGAAGGTCACCACGCTGGCGCCGTTCGCGTCGCGGGGGTCGCGCAAGCTCGACGCCGACCTGGTGGCGTGCGCCCCCGGTGACGAGGCGGCCGCGCTGGCCGGTCTCGGGCTGGGCGCCGACGCGATCGTGCTGGTGGGGGAGCGGGCCGCTGGTCTGCCCGGCCTGCTGAGCACGGTCGCCGCCTCTGGTGCCCGGTTCGCCTGGGTGCCGCGGCGCGCGGGCGATGTCGGCGCGATTGAGGCTGGCTGCCTGCCCGGCCTGCTGCCGGGTGGGCGTTCCGCCGCCGACGCGGCGGCCCGGGTCGACGTGGCCTCGCACTGGGGCCTGTCCTCGCTGCCGTCCGAACCGGGACGCCCGGCCCCCGAACAGATCGCGGCGGTGCTGGCGGGCAAGCAGAAGGGGCTGGTCGTCTCCGGCGTCCAGCCCGCCGACCTGCCGGACGCGGCGGCCGCGCTGGAGGCGCTGGTGGCCGCCGAGTTCGTGGTCACCCTCGAGCCGCGGATGAG
>JAUMWV010000044.1:0-318 GCA_030529455.1 Propionibacteriaceae bacterium
GGTCGGGCACGCGCCGATGAGGCTGCTGGAGCCCGGCCGGATGGTCGCCGACGAGGGCCTGCCCCGCGCGCTGCTGATCGCCTTCCGGGTGCTCACCAACCCGGCGGCCCGCAAGCGGGTCCTCGCGATGCGTAAGGTGTTCCGGGCACACGCCGACGCCCTCACCGGGGTCGCCCTCGTCGCCCGGAAGAAGGCCGCCTGACCCCTCCGCCGTCCATCCGGGGGATCGTCAGCGGGCGGCGGGGGCCCCGGGGCCAATCCCAGGTCCCCCCCCGGGGCCGGGGCGGCCCAGGGCGGGGTGGCGCCCACGCCCAAGGG
>JAUMWV010000044.1:328-17951 GCA_030529455.1 Propionibacteriaceae bacterium
TATGCCCTGGACGCAGCCGTGGCCGGTGACGGCTCAGGGCTTGTGCGCGACCAGGCAGAAGGTGTGTTTCATGCACCGATGGGTCTCGACCTGCTGGAACCCCGCGGCCGTGAGGAGGTCGGTCAGCTGCTGCGGCGAGTAGGTGGTCATCCCGTCGACCAGATCCGCCCACTGGATCGATTCCCGGCCGTCGACTTCGTTGATGATGAGGAAACAGCCCGGTGAGCGGAGCACCCGGTAGACCTCGGCGAAGGCACGCGGGAGGTCGGGCCAGAAGTACACGGTCTCGACCGCGGTGACGGCATCGAAGCGGGCGTCCTCGAAGGGAAGATCGACCACGCTGCCCTGGACGACCTCGCAACGGCGGCCCAGTTCGCTGGCGTTGCGTTTCCGGCTGAGCTGGACCGCTACTTCCGAATGGTCGATGCCTGTCACCTGACCGCGCGGGCACGCGGCCAGCAGCCGGGCGAGGTTGGCGCCGCCTCCGCAGCCGATGTCGAGCACCGCGGCGTCCTCGGCCAGGCTGATCTGGCGCAGTCCCCAGCGCGACAGCCAGGCGTGCTCCTTGTTCATGCCGCGCATCATCAGCCGCCCCCAGAAACCCTGGGGCTTTCCGGCATTCCGCAAGAGCTTTCGGAACATGTGTCCTCCCCACTGAGGCATCCTGCGCCTTAGGCTACCCTTACTTTCCGCTCGCGCATAGTGGCCATGAGGCTCGGCCGCGCCATCGCATGGTCGTCGGGACTTGAGGGGTAGCCGGGACTCGGATCTAGTAGTCTGAAGTCAATCGTTCAGCCCGCCGCGACCCTGGTCGTGAGTGGGCTGGATCTCCTTAGACCAGATCGGAAAGTTTTCGGCCGTCCTTCGGCCACGCTCAATGGACGGGTATGCGCAGAAGTGAATCAAGCGCGCCAGCCGCCATGATGCAGCTATCGGGTACTACAGAATCAATCTGTCAAGGCGCAGTGCCGTGCCCGCGACGATGTGCACCATCTCCGACGGCGCTCGCCGATCCCATAGACTGCACCTACAGGAGCAGTGGAACGCAGGTAGAGGGGGCGTGATGCCGGTCCGGGTCGATGTCGCACCTGAGTTGTTGCGCTGGGCGGTCGAGCGCGCAGGGTGGGACGCGGCCACCACCGAGCGCCGGGCCCCGCAGCTGGAACACTGGCTGGCCGGTACCCGCACTCCAACCTTGAAACAGCTGGAGGTGTTCGCGGCCAGCACCCACACGCCCTTCGGCCTGTTGTTCCTTGATCGGCCGCCGGTTGAGGACGTGCCAATTCCTGATCTGCGGACGATGGGCAATAAGGCAGTGCCGAGGCCGTCCGCCGATCTGCTCGACGCGATCTATCTGTGTCAGGAGCGTCAGGACTGGTATCGCGCCTACGCCCAAGACAACGGGATCGTGCCACCCGATTTCATCGGTTCCGCCACGATTAGCACGCCATCCCACATCGTCGCGGAACAGATCAGCGAACGCCTCGATTTTGGGCTGGCGGAAAGAAAACAGCGGGGGCGGGAGGATACGTTGCGGCTCCTCGTCGACCGGATCGAAGCCATCGGTGTCCTCGTGATGATTAGCGGCATCGTGGGAGCCGGCCCGCACCCTCAACATCACCCTGACTAGGGGATATCGGTGTCCTCGTGATGATTAGCGGCATCGTGGGAGGGAACACACACCGGATACTCAATCCCGAGGAGTTTCGCGGTTTCGCCCTGTGTGACCCCTACGCGCCGCTGATCTTCGTCAACGGTGCCGACACGAAAGCGGCACAGCTCTTCACCCTGATTCACGAGCTGGCCCACCTCTGGCTGGGCGACAGCGCCCTGTCCGATGCGGCGCTGGTTGCGAAGGACGGCGAGGTCACCGAGTTGTGGTGCAACGAGGTGGCCGCGGAGGTCCTGGTCCCCCTAGCTACGTTGCGCAAGGACTACGCAGGCAGGCAACCCATCCGGCTGAGCCGAGAGTTCGCCCGGGCGGTAATCGCCGAAACCTTGGAGGGCTCTACCAGCTACCGGGAGGCCTACCGTCTGCTTGGCACCACGAAACACTCCACGTTCGAGAATCTTGCAAAGAAACTGAAAGTGGCCTGAATCTATCTGGTGAGCTCAAACGTTCTGACCGGGGCCAAGAACCAGGACGACGCCTTCGATATCGCCGCGGATTTTGGGGACGCGGGATTCGCAGCGTCAGGCCACGATGGGCGCATCGGGATCGACCAATAGCGCCTCCAATCCGGAATCGGCGCAAACCCGCCGCGCCAGCGCGGCTGTGCAGCCGATCACCGTGCTCGGCAAGTCGAGGTCGGCAACCATAAGGAAGGAGCCGCCCTCGTCCCAGGCGATGTCAGGATAGATCGGGAGCGCATCAGTCCCGGCAGCCATCGCATCGTGCAGCGTCGGTGTGAGGGGCACCACATGATAAGTGCGTACACCTCCGCCCAGCGAAAGCGCCTGGGCGCCTTCTGGCCGTTCACGGCCGTACCCGGTCCAGTAACCGATCCAGCAAGCCCCGATAGCGCCCTCACGCAGGTGCCGGAAAACGCTGGGCGCCACCCGGGGGTCACCTGGCCCAACGTAAGGTTCGATGTCCCAGCCGGGCGCGCTCTTGCCAGTATGGAGACGAACCCCGGAGACGGAATGCCAGTCCGCAGTAGCGACGTCGATATCTGGCGGCGCAATCTCGCGCCATGGCACCGGGACTAGCCTTCCTCCCTCTTGCTCCTGGCGGAGTGCGGGATGCAGCACACGTAAATACGATGGCCAGCCCGGCCCGACGAGCGCACCCCACGACCCGATGGGCCCGAGAGGACGACGTGGCATGACGAAGGAACCCATATGCACCACCATCCGAATCTACACAACTAAGTCCACAGGGCCTAGCCGTACTACGACTAGGGGGTATAGGCCCCAGACGAGGTCGCTAGAGCGCCGCCGCGCTGGGGTAACCCTGTTCTACCGTCAGCTGCTTGGGACGACGTGCCGCGCTAGTCGCGGCGGGCCAGGTTGGCGACGAGGCCCAGCAGGACCAGTCCGGCGGCCGGGGCCGCTACTGCCCAGGGGGCCTTCTCCATGTGGACGACCGAGTCGGCCAGCAGCTTGCCCCACTCGGGGGAGTCGTGCCCGGCCCCCAGCCCGAGGAAGCCCAGGCCGGTCAGCGCCAGCGCCAGGTGCGGGATACGGACCGTGGCGTGCCCGGCGACGGGGCCCAGCACGCTCGGCAGCAGATGCTTGCGCATGATCCACCAGCTCGACCCGCCCGAGGTCAGCGCGGCCTGGTGGAACCCGGCAGCCCGGGCCTCGGCGGCCAGCGTCCGGGTGTGCACGGCCAGCGGAATCCAGCCGACGGCGCAGATCGCGATCCAGGCGCTCAGCAGCCCCGCCCCGAGAACCGCGGCCAGGACCACCCCGAGGAACACTGACGGAACGGCGTTGAGGATGTCGGTGACACCGGCCGAACCGCGTTTGGACAGCAGCCCGATCAGCAGCCCCAGCGCCAGGCAGATCGCCGACAGTGCCAGCGCCGACCCGATGGTCAGCAGCGAGCCCTCACCCACCCGGGCCCACACGTCGCGGCCCACGTGGTCGGTGCCCAGCGGGTGCGCCCACGACGGCGGCAGGTGCCGGGCCAGCGGGTCGACGGCGCTGCTGCGCAGCAGACCCCCAGCGATCAGCACCACCAGGGCGCCCAGGCACACGTACCAGGCGACGCCGAGCCTTCTCGTCCGGCTGTGCCGCACCAGGGCCGTGCCCTGTCCGGCGCCGAGCGCGGGGGCCATCAGCCAGCGGTGCAGCAGGTTCCCGACCGTGCCCACCACGACGCCCAGCACGACCAGCAGCGCCATGCTGGCCTGCACCACCGGGATGTCCTGGGCGAGCGCGGCGTCCAGGCTCATGCGTCCCAGGCCGGGGATCGCGTAGGTGTCCTCCACGACCACCGAGGCGCCGACGATGCCCGCCAGCAGCAGCATGACCTGAGGCAGCGCCACCGCGACCGCCCGGCGCGCGACCTCGGCCGAGATGCGCCCACCGCGGGCACCGTTGGCCCGCCAGGTGCGCACCCAATCCTCCCCGGCGACCGCCACCACCGCCGTCATGAGGACGCGGGACAGCACCCCCACCGACCCGATCGCGATCGCCGCCACCGGCAGCACCATGTCGCGGGGCTCCCGCCACCCGGTCGCGGGCAGCCAGCCCAGCCGCACCGCGAACAGGTAGGCCAGCAGCACCGCCAGCACGAACTCCGGCAGCGCCGCCAGCACCGCCGAAGTGCCCCGCAGCACCGGGGCGGACGCGGAACGGCCGCGTCCCACCGCGAGGATGCGCGGCGCCACCAGGGCCATCGCGAAGGCGAGCGTGACCACCGCGGCCATCCCCGCCAGGTTCAGCGACACCAGCAGCGCCGAGCCGACCTGCGGCCCGACCTCGGCCCCGCTCACCCACGACGTGCCGAAGTCACCGCGGGCGGCGTTCGACAGCCACAGCCACGCCCCGGCCAGCGGGTTCTCGGGCAGCCCAAGGCTGGTGCGGATCGCCTCCAGCGCCGCCGGGTCGGCGTCCCGCTCCGCCTCCCTGGCCCGCAACACGGTCAGCGCCGGGTCGGCACCCGTCAGCCACGGCATCGCCCCGGCGAACAGCGCCGTGACGAGCACCGCCCCGAGCGTCACCGCGACGGGGCGCAGGCCCTCCGAGGCGCCCTTCAGCGCCCCGGAGAGTCCAGCGGTCTTGCTCACTTGCCGAGCGTGGTCTCGTGGGTGACCATCTTCCACTCCAGCGGGTCCGCGGCGAGGCCGGAGACCTGCTTGGTGCGTCCGATCCGGACCTGCTCGTGCAGCACCGGGATGTAGGCGCCGGTGCTCAAGACCTGGATCTCGATCTGGGCGGCGGCCTGGCGACGCTTGGTCACGTCCGCGATCGGGGTGGCCGCCTCGATCGCCGCGTCGATGGCCGGGTCACACAGCGAACTCAGGTTGTAGCCACCCTTGCAGGTGAAGTCCGACTGCAGCAGCGACAGCGGATCGTTGGCCTTCGACATGTACATCCGCGAACCCAGCACCAGGTCGAACTTGCCCGCCATCAGGTCGGGCTCCAGCACCGAATAGTTCTTCACCACGGGGGTTTCGACCGTGAACCCGGCCTTGCGGAGCTGGTCGGCGATGATGGTCAGCGCCTCGGGCAGCTCGGGCCGGTCGTCCCAGGTCGCCAGGGTGAGGGTCGTCCCGGCCGGGTCCTTCGCCTCGGGCAGGGACGCCGCCTGGCTGGAACCGCCGACGCTCTCGGGCCGGAAGACGCCCTTGGCGACGTCGCCCTGGCCCTCGAAGGCGCTCTTCGTGATGACCGAGGCGTCGATCGCCTTCGCCACCGCGGCGCGCAGCCCGGCGTCGGTCAGCGGCCCGGACTTGGTGTTGAGCGAGATGCCGGTGGTGCGGGGGATCGGGCGGGCGTCGATCTCGAAGCCCTTGAGGTTCGCCAGCTGCGCGATCGGGACGTTCTGCACCACGTCCAACTCACCGGCGCGCAGGCTCGACACCCGGGAATCGGCCTTGCTGATGAACTTGGTGTCCACCCCGGCCAGCTTCGGCTTGCCGCCCCAGTAGTCGGGGTTGGCGTCCAGCTTGGCCTCGCTCTTGCCGTCGTGCGAAACCAGCTCGAACGGGCCGGTGGCGGCGTCCACCACGGCCGGTTTGTTCGGGTCCTTGGTGTAGGCCTTCGGGGCCAGGATCGCCATGTCGGGGTTCGCGAACCGCATGACCAGCAGCGGGTCGGCCTTGGCCGACTTCGCGATCACCACGTTGTCACCCTCGGCGGTGATGGTCAGCTCACGGCCCGACACGGTGGCCGGGGCCGGGGTCGCCTTGAGGGCGTGGTTGAGGCTCTCGGCGACGGTCTTGGCGTCCACCGCGGTGCCGTCGTGGAACTTCACCCCGGCGCGCAGCGTGAACTTGGCGGTGAACTCGTCCACTTGCTCGAACCTCTCGGCCAGCGCCGGTTGCGGCAGGCCCGCGGGGTCGATGGAGATGAGGGACTCGGTGACGCCCATCCGGGTGAGGCTCACCGCATCGTCGGTGTAGGGCGACAGGTCGGCCTTCGGGGCGAAGTTCAGGGCGAGCCGCAGCCGGGCGGCTGACCCGGCGGCGGTCCCAGCGGAGGCGGTCGGGTCGGTCTGGGGCGTGGCCATGCAGCCAGCCAGCAGGCCAGCGGACAGCAGGCCCGTCGCCAGCAGCCCGGTCAACGGTCGTTTTCTCATGTCGGTTTCCTTTCCACGTTATTCGGAAGTGCGGACGCGACGGCAGAAGAGAACCGCCGCGACGCACGAGACAGCAGGGGGCAGCGCGAGCACCGCCCAGGGGATGGCCGCGCCGGGAGCGGGCTGGTTCGCCCACGGCAGGATCGTCCCGATCGCGGTGCTGCCAGCCAGCACCGCCAGCCCACCGGCCGTAGCCAGCATGCCGAGATAGGAGCCGAGCCGCTCCCCACCCGCGAGGTCGGCGACCACGGTGCGGGCCGCGGGCAAGATGAAGATCTGCCCCAGGTGCAGCAGCACCACGAACCCCACGACCGGGACGTAGGAGGCCAGGCCGGGCCACGGCTGCCAGGCCGCGAACCCCGCCACGGCAAGGAAGGACGCCGCCAGCAGCCCATACCCCCGGCCGAGCGTCGCCGCGTAGCTCCAGCGCAGCGCCAGCCGGGTGAGCGGGGTCTGCAACGCGATGGTGAGGACCGCCGCCAGACCGAACATCCAGGTGATGTTCGCGCTCGGCGCGCCGATCCGCTCCAACTCGACCGGCATCGCCAGATAGAGCTGGTTATAGGACAGCAGGTAGCTGGAATGGATCAGGGCGAACACCAGGAACCGGCGGTTGCGCAGCACCTCGCCGAGCGCCCCGCGGACGCTGGACGGCTCGCCCGCCCGGGCGTCCCGGGGCAGCCACACCCACTGCGCGACGAGGATCACGCCGAAGATTGCCGCGGCGACCAGGCACGTCGTCCGGAACGGCACGACCAGCAACACCCCGCCCAGCACCGGCCCGACGATGGTCCCGAGCTTGGAGGCCATGATCTCCAGCCCGATGATCTCCTGGCGGGTGGGTCCCCCGGCGGCCTCGGCGTCCCCGGCCCAGGCGACGATCGCCGACTCGGTCGCGGGGGAGAACAGCGCGGCGGCCAGCCCCACCAGCACCACCCCCGCGATGACCCCGGCCAGGCCGGTCGCGAAGGCCAGCGTCACGAACCCGGCGATGCGGATGCCGCAGCCCACGAGGATCGCGCGGCGCACCCCGAACCGGTCGGCGAGGGCCCCGCCGAGGAAGAACATGCCCTGCTGCGAAAAGGTGCGCAGCCCCAGCACCAGCCCGATCAGCCACCCGGCCAACGCCAGGTCGCTCGCCAGGTGAGCCGCCAAGAACGGCACCACCAGGTAAAACCCCACGTTGAACGCGAACTGGGTGGCGACGACCAGCCGCAGTGGGGCATCCAGTGCCCAGAACATGGCCAGCGAACTGCGGCCCAGCGCCCGCTTCAGCATGCGATGCCCGGCTGCATCGGCACAGCCGTCACCAGCGCGTGGGTCTCGGCGGCGGCCGGGGCCTCGAAGACCTGGGGCACCGGCCCGGTCTCGACGATGCGGCCCTGGCTCAGCACCGCCACCGTGTCGCACAGGTAGCACACCGCGCCCAGGTCGTGCGAGACGAACAGCAGGGACACGGACTGCTGCTCGCAGATGTCGCGCAGCGTCGTCATGACGTTCAGCCGGACGAGGGCGTCCAGGGCGCTGACCGCCTCGTCGGCGACGATGACGGCCGGTTCGGGGGCGATCGCCCGGGCGATCGCGACGCGCTGGCGCTGGCCGCCGGACAGCTCGCCCGGGAACCGGTTGGCGAGGTCGGGGCTCAGCCCGACCGCCTCCAGGCAGGCGTTCACCCGGGCGGTGTGGTCCCCGCCGATCCTGAGGCACTGCAACGGCTCGGCGACGCTGTCGCGGACGCGGCGGTGGGGGTTGAGGGAGCTCGAGGGGTCCTGCGGCACGAACTGGACGAGCCTGCGGTACCAGGCCAGATCCCCGCCCGGGCGGACGGGGCGTCCGTCGAAGGTGACCGTCCCGGCGTCGGGGGCCTCCAGGCCGAGCAGCAGCCGCATCAGGGTGGACTTGCCCGACCCGGACTCCCCGACGATGCCGAGCCGCTGCCCCTCGTGCAGGACGAGGTCGATGTCGCACACGGCGTGCACGGGGGGCTCCCCCCGCAACCGCGCCAGCAGCGAATGCGGCGGGTAGGAGCGGCTCAGGCCACTCGCGATCAGCCGGGCCGTCATGCCGCCCCCACCTCCAGGCGCCGCAGGGACTCGCAGGACGCGGGCAGCGCGGTCGAACGGCTGGCGGTCAGCAGGTCCTCGACGTAGTCGTGGGGCGGGTCGGCGACGATGGCGGAGGTGGCGCCGTCGGCGACCTTGACGCCCCGCTTCAGGACGACCAGACGCTCGCACAGCAGCGCCGCGACCGCGATGTCGTGCGTGATGAACAGCAGCGCCGAATCCCGCGCCGCCTCGGCGAACACCCGCAGCACCCCGGCCTGCACCGTGACGTCCAGCGCCGAGGTGGGTTCGTCCGCGATCAGCAGCGCCGGGGACGCGGCGAGCGCCATGGCGATGCCGACGCGCTGGCGCTGCCCGCCCGACAGCCTCCCCGGATAGCGGCGGGCCATGGCCTCGGGGTTGGGCAGGTGCACCTGGTCGAGCAGTTCGAGCGCCCTGGCGTGCGCGTGGGCCTTGCTCCAGCCCCGGGCGCGCAGCGGCTCGGCCACCTGGGCGCCGACGGGGACGAGCGGGTTGAGTGCCGTCCGCGGGTCCTGCGCGACCAGGCCGACGGCGCTGCCGCGCAGCCTCCGGAGCGTGGCCTCTGGGGCGCCCAGCACCTCGGTGCCCTGCAGCCGGACCGAACCGGACGCGGCCGCCGCCCTCGGCAACAGCCCGAGCAGGGCCGCCGCCGTCATCGACTTGCCGGAGCCGGATTCGCCGATCAGGCCGACGCGCTCGCCCGGGGCGATCGTCAGGTCGAGCCGGTCGATCGCGGTGGTGGGGCCGAAACTTACCGTGAGGGCGCCGATCTCGGCGACGGGGCTCATCGCGTGGTGGGCGGGGTCGGACGAACAGGCACGGGGTACCTCCTGAACCTAGGCGCGAGGCTGCAACGGATGGGTTGGCCAGGCTGTCGGACTCGCCCGGACACCGGCCGGTAAAGGTGCTCACCAAGCGGCCGCGTCCGGTGCATACCGTTGCGCGTCAGCTCTGGATTCTCACCAGATTCCCCTGTGCGCCGGGTGGCGCCGCCAACTCAGCGGACCAGGTCCGCCCGCTTAGGCTAACCTAAAACGCCCCGCCGCGCACTCAGAAGGTCGAGGTGTCGATGACGTAGCGGTACCGGACGCCGGAGGCCACGACTTTGTCGTAGGCCTGCGTGATGTCCTCCCCGCCGATCACCTCGACCGTGGCCGCGATGCCGTGCTCAGCACAGAAGTCGAGCATCTCCTGGGTCTCGCCGATGCCGCCGATCAGCGACCCGGACAGCACTTTCCGGCCCCCGATCAGGCCCGGCAGCCGGACCGGGGAGGGTTTCTCCGGCATCCCGACGACGACCAGGACCCCACCCACGCCGAGACACGAGATCAGCTGGTCGAGGTCCACCCCGTCGGACAGCGTCGACACGATGAGGTCGAACTTGCCGCGCAGCGCCTTCCAGGTGCCCTCCTCGCTGGTCGGGTGCAGCGCGGTGGCCCCGAAGCCCAGCGCGTCCTGTTCCTTCCGGCGGGTCTGGCTGATGACGTGCACCTCGGCGCCCATCTTGGCCGCGATCTGGACGCCCATGTGACCCAGGCCGCCCAGGCCGACGATCGCGACGGTCTTGCCCGGGCCCGCACCCCAGCGCTTGAGCGGGGAATACATGGTGATGCCCGCGCACAGCAGCGGCGCCGCCGCGTCCAGGGGGATGGCCTCGGGGATCTGGCAGGCGTAGTCCTGCTCGACGGTGAACCCGGCGGAATAGCCGCCCGCCGTCGGCAGGCCGTCGCGTCCGGTCCCGGCGTAGGTCCAGATGGTGCCGGTCTCACCCCGGCAGAACTGCTCGTCGCCCGCCCGGCAGTGCTCGCACTCCCGGCAGGAATCGACGAAGCAGCCGACGCCGATGCGGTCACCGGCCTTGAACTTCGTGACGTCCTTGCCGACCTCGGTGACGATGCCCGCGATCTCGTGACCGGGGACGAGCGGGTAGGTCACCGCACCCCATTCGCCGCGGGCGGTGTGAATATCGGAATGGCAGATCCCGGCGTACTTCACCTCGAAATACACCTCGGTGGGTCCGGGCTCGCGGCGGGCGATGGTGGTCTTGTAGAACGTGCCGGTCGGGGAATCGACGGCGTATGCGGTGACGTCTCGCATGGTGGGGACTCCTTCGTTGCCTGGTCGGGCCAGCCTAGTGCCTAGCCGATTCACTAGTGAGGGGAAATCGAGGCGGAACCTGGCGGCGGGAGAGGCCGCCGGGACTTGCCCGGGGCGGCGTCCGGCAGCGGGCGTCTGGCGTTCACCGAGTGTTCACCTGCGAAGGGGGCTGAGGACATCTGACCTCATTAGCGTCACCGGTGTCGGCACCGTGTCGGCACTGCTTCACCAGACGAGAAGGAAGGCTTAGTGAACAAGCGTCTCGTTCAGGCAACGGCCATCGCCTCCGCCGCCGTGCTCGGTGTCACCGCTTGTGGTGGGGGCGTCGTCGTCACCCCCACCGGCGGAACCGGACGCGCGGCGCAGTCCAGCTATTCCTGCCCGGAAGGTCAGCTCGTCGGCGGTGGGGCCACCTCGCAGAAACTGGCGATCGACACCCTCATCAGCGACTACGCCAGGGAATGCGGGGGCAAGGCCACCATCGAATACTCCGGCACCGGGTCGGGTGCCGGGATCAAGGACTTCTACAACGCCCAGATCGACTGGGCGGGTTCGGACTCGGCGCTGCGGACCACCCCCAACAGCGACCAGATCGTCGAAGCCGGGAAGGCTGCCGAGCGCTGCGGTGGCCCGGCCTGGAACCTGCCGCTGGTGATCGGCCCCGTCGCCTTCGCCTACAACCTCGACGAGGTGAACAAGCTGACCCTGACCCCCGCGGTCATCGGCGACATCGCCTTCGGCAGGATCACCAGGTGGGACGACCCGGCCATCGCGTCCCTCAACCCCGGTGTCGCGCTGCCCGACCTGGCCATCTCGGTGTTCTTCCGCTCCGACGAATCCGGGACCACCGAGAACATGACCGAGTTCCTCAAGGCCGCCGCCCCAGGCAACTTCACCGCCGAGACCTCCAAGAAGTGGCCCGGCACGGTGGGGGAGGGCAAGAAGGGCACCCAGGGCGTGGCCGAGGGGGTCGCCGCGACCAGGGGCGGCTTCGGCTACATGGAATGGAAGTTCGCCACCGATAACCGGCTCGGCGTCGCCGCCATCGACAACGGCGCGGGCCCGGTCGCCCTCACCCCCGAGACGGTGGCCAAGGGTGTCGAGGGCGCCCGCGTCTCGGGTGAAGGCCACGACCTGTCCCTCGACCTGGCCTACTCGGGCACCGCAGCCGGGGCCTACCCGGCGATCATGGTGAGCTACGAGGTGGTCTGCTCGACGGGGCTGGACGCCGCCAAGACCGCCCTGATGAAGGACTTCCTCAGCTTCATGGCCAGCGCGGACGAGCAAGAGGCGCTCGTGGACAAGGGCTACGGCCCGCTGCCGGAGGCGCTGCGCACCAAGGTCACCCAGGCCATCGAGGCGATCCGGTGACCGCCGCCACGACCCCCAAGGCCCCAGCCCGGGACGCGGGCCCGCGGCCTCAGCAGAGAGGTATCCCCACCCCATGAGCACCCGCTCCTCCCACATCACGCTGCCGCCCCCGAAGAAGGGCCCGGACCGCTTCTTCCTGGCGCTCACCGCGACCTCGGGGTGGCTCATCGTCGCCGTCATCGCGTTCATCGCGGTGTTCCTCGTCGCCACCGCCCTCCCGGCGCTGGCCAAGAACGAGGCGAACTTCTTCACCTCGACCATGTGGCAGGTCGGCGAGACGCTGCAGTTCGGCATCGCGAACCTGCTGTGGACGACGGTCATCAGCTCGGTGCTCGCGATGGCCATCGCGGTGCCCATCGCGGTGGGGGTCGCGCTGCTCATCACCCAGTACGTCAAGGGACGCATCGCCGGTGTCGTCGGCTTCCTCGTCGACCTGCTCGCCGCCGTCCCCTCCGTCATCTACGGCCTGTGGGGCGCGGCGGTGCTGGCCCCGGCGATCGACCCGGTGTCGAAGTGGATGCAGGCCAACCTCGGCTGGATACCGCTGTTCGCTCCCGGCCTGCAATCCTCCGGGACGGTCTTCGTCGCGTCGCTGGTGCTGGCGATCATGATCCTGCCGATCGTCACCTCGATCTCCCGGGACGTGTTCGCCCAGACCCCACGCGACCACATCGAGGCGGCCTGGGCGCTCGGGGCGACCAAGTGGGAGATGATCTCCATGGCCGTCATCCCCTATGGCCGCTCCGGCGTCGTCGCCGCGTCCATGCTGGGCCTGGGGCGGGCGCTCGGCGAGACCATCGCGGTCATGCTGATCCTGTCCACCACCAACGACCTAGCCATCAACGTGTCGCTGTTCGCGGGCGGGGAGACCTTCGCGTCCAAGATCGCCAACAACGCGGCGGAGTTCGACTCCCCGACCAAGACCGGCGCCTACATCGCGGCGGGCATGGTGCTGTTCGTCGTCACCTTCGTGGTGAACGCGGCCGCCCGCACGATCGTCGACCGCAGGAAGGTGAAGTGATGAACAGCCCCGGCGGCCTGGCACCCATGTGGTTCCGCCAGTTCAAGAACAATCTCATGCGTGCCCTGGTGTGGGCCTGCTTCGGGATCGCGCTCGTCCCCCTGGTGTGGATTTTGACCACCGTGGTCATCAAGGGCGCCCCCCTGCTGTTCACCCAGGAGCCGACCTTCACCCGGGTGTGCGCCGAGGTGGCGGAGGCCCCGAGCCGGGACTTCGAGTCCTACCGGCGGCTCCCAGACTCCGAATGCGCCGACGGCAAGGGGTATCGCTGGATCACCGGGGGCACCTACCCGGCGGTCGGGCAGTTCCTGAGCGCCGACTATCCATCGAGCGGACGAGACCCGCACGCCCGCGACGCCTCGGTGCTGGTCATGGCCCCCGACACCGACGGGGCCGGGTCGATCCGCTTCTTCTCCCTCGACTGGTGGACGAGCGATGTCGGGGCCTTCCCCGACCAGACCCCCGGCGGCGGGGCGCTGCACGCCCTCGTCGGCACCCTCTGGATCGGCCTGATCTGCGCGGTGACCGCGGTGCCGCTCGGCGTCCTCGGCGCGGTCTACCTGGTCGAATACGCCCGCGGCACCAAGGCCGCACGGGTCGTGTCGTTCATGGTGGACATCCTGACCGGGGTCCCCTCCATCGTCGCGGGCCTGTTCGTCTTCTCGGTCGTCATCACGATTCTGGGGTTCGGACGCTCGACCATCGCCGCGGCCCTGGCGCTGGTGCTGCTCATGCTGCCGACGGTGCTGCGTTCCACCGAGGAGATGCTCAAACTGGTGCCCGACACGCTCCGGGAGGCGTCCTACGCGCTGGGCGTCCCGAAGTGGAAAACCATCATGAGCGTGGTGGTGCCGACCTCGTTCAGCGGCATCGCGACCGGCGTCGTCCTGGGCCTGGCCCGGGTCATGGGTGAGACCGCCCCGCTGCTCATCCTGCTGAACTACGCCCGCAACCTCTATCTCGACCCGGCTTCGCCGACCATGGGTTCGCTGCCGACCATGATCGCCAACGCGGCGTCGCTGCCCAGCCAGTACGCGGGTGCCGAACGCGGCTGGGGTGCGGCACTGACCCTCATTCTGATCGTCATGGGGCTGAACCTGCTTGCCAGGAGCATCGCCCGCGCCAACAAACTGAAGGACAAGTGACATGGCCAAGCGCATCGAGGTGCAGAACCTCAACATCTACTACGGCAAGTTCCACGCGGTGCGGGACGTCTCGCTGACGGTGGAACCCCGCACGGTGACGGCGTTCATCGGCCCGTCGGGCTGCGGCAAATCGACGGTGCTGCGGACGCTGAACCGGATGCACGAGGTGATCCCCGGGGCGTCCTGCACCGGTTCGGTGAAGGTCGACGGTGTCGAGCTCTACGGGCCCGGAATCGATCCGGTGACGGTCCGCCGCCAGGTCGGCATGGTCTTCCAGCGGCCCAACCCGTTCCCGTCGATGTCGATCTACGACAACGTGGTGGCGGGGCTGCGGCTGAACGGGGAGAAACGCAAATCCGTCCTGGACGAGGTCGTCGAGAAGTCGCTGCGTGGGGCGAACCTGTGGAAGGAGGTCAAGGACCGCCTGGACCGGGCGGGGACCGGCCTGTCGGGCGGCCAGCAGCAGCGGTTGTGCATCGCCCGGGCGATCGCGGTCGAGCCGCAGGTGCTGCTGATGGACGAACCGTGCTCGGCCCTGGACCCGATCTCGACGCTGGCCATCGAGGACCTCATCAAGGACCTCAAGGAGGACTACACCGTCGTCATCGTCACGCACAACATGCAGCAGGCCGCCCGGGTCAGCGATCAGACGGCCTTCTTCAACCTGAGCGCCCAGGGCGAGCCGGGCGAGTTGATCGAGATCGGCGACACTGAGGTGATCTTTCAGAAGCCAGCCAAGAAGGCCACGGAGGATTACATCTCCGGACGCTTCGGCTGAGCCGAGCCGCTGGCGTCCGCCCCGGACGCGTCAGCGGAGGCGGCAGCGTGGGGTGCCGCCGGGAAGCCGGTGGCGGAACCTGGCGACCCAGCCGTAGCCGAGGGCAGCGAGCCAGCGCACCCCCGGAAAGGTCAGCAGCACCCCGAGCGGACGCAGGGCGGCCGAGCCGTGGAGCAGGGCCTGGGCGATCGCGGCGCTGCCCCGGTGCCGGGTGCCGTCGGCGGCGATGAACCACGCCGCCTCGTCGCACTGCTGGGGGGTCAGGCCCAGCGAATCCAGGTCTGTTTCCTGCCAGGGTGCGATCCGATAGCCGCGGGCCGGTGCCGCGCGTCCCAGCCACTGGGCGCAGCGGGTGCAGAACCCGCAGTCAGCGTCGTAAAGCAGTAGTTGTGTCGTCGGCATTGGCCCTCCAGGCCGCGATGCGGATTGCGCCGCCCACGTTATCGCGGCGACATATTATAACACGGTTTTGTGAAATCCCGGGGCTGCGGCTGGGGCCGCACTAGGCGGCCTGTCTAGGCGTGATGTGACAATCCTGGCGCTCTCTCATGAACGGATTCTGCTCCGCCGGTTTATGCCGGGGTCCGGGTTTCGCCTAGTCGGCACCCAGATGGGCTGGCTCGCCGAGTTTTTCTCCGGCCGTGATTTCGGCACTTTGGGTGAAGCCAGGATTAGTGATCTCTAACTGGCCTAACCCTTGTGGCCACGGGGTCGTCCTGGTTAGCATCCTGCCTACATGGTCAACGGTTGTAGTTTGATTGAAGGTGAGGACCATGCGTAAGTCGAAATCAAAAGTTGTTTCCCTGTTCGCCTCGGTCGTTTCGGCCGGTCTGCTGGTGGCGGGGTCTGGTGGTATTGCGACGGCGAATCCCGAAGAGCGGACCAACCCGGCGGGCGCCGTTGACAAGGCGGCGGTGGCCGAGGTTGAGACGCAAGGCGTCAGCCCGATTGGCGTCGACGCGCAGGGTCGGACGCTGAAGGCCCCTGCGCCGCTGACGACCAAGAAGGGTGCCCAGACCACGGGGTCGGTCCCGGCCCACGTGCCGATGAAAGCTCATGGAAAGAGCTTCGATAAGGATTCCGTGATCCCGCCCGATGGGCGCCATCGGGTCTATAACACGACCGCGTTTCCCAATTCTGCAATTGTCTTCATTCAGCGCGGTGGCGGACACCATTGCACCGGATGGATGGTTTCCGCAGACACCCTGGTGACGGCGGGCCACTGTCTCTATGACACTCGTTCGCAGTCGTGGTATCGGGGTTTGGAGTTCGTCCCCGGTGCAAATGGAAGGCATCAGCCATATGGTTCCGCCCGCGCCGCCAAAATGTGGACGGATACCTCCTATGCGCAGACCGGTAATACCGGTCGGGACTGGGGGATCGTCAAACTGAATCGTCCTGTCGGAAATCAGACTGGTTGGTTTGGTTTGACCTGGCGAGAGGGTTCCTATAACGGGACCTGGTCGGTGGTTCGTGGATATCCTGGCGACAAGGGCATCGGGGAGATGTGGACCATGTCTGGCCAGATCAATGAGTCCAGGCCGAACCAGCTGTGCTATTCCATCGACACCATGGGCGGCCAGAGCGGTTCTCCGGTCTACCTGTCGAGCAACCAGGCGATCGCGATTCACGCCTACGGAGTCGGTCCGCATGGTGCGGGAGGCTGCCCCAGCCAGTACAACGCTGGGACCCGCATCACCAAGGACCTGTATGAACTGATCCTGCAAATGAGGTGATTCAGTATGAGCGGTTGGCGAGACAAGAGTTGCCTGGCTGGGGTCGCAGTTCTGGCGTTGTGCCTGGCGGCCTGCGGTGGCAGTCCTAGCCCCGGCGGAAACCCGACCGGGCCAGGGGCGGCGCCTACGCCGTCGCCGGTCAGTGATCGTGACCCGCAGCCCGCGCCGAGCGGTAACCCTGTGCCGCATCGGAAGCTGATCGGGGTCGTGATGAATCAGGCTGGCCAACCGATCGAAGACTGCCTGATCGTGGAAGAGGATCGCACGGCCGAATACGCGATCACGACCGATTCCTCGGGACGTTTCGAGATTCTCAAGCCCCGGGGGACGCACAAGGTCACCGTGATCTGCAAAGTCGAGAAGTACAAGTCCAAAGAGGTCGTGGCCGAGGTGAAGGGCACCGACGTGGCGATCAACATCACAGTGGAGGAAAAGGAGTAAATCAGCAACCCCTGTGGGTGGTCCCGGCACATGCCCGGACCACCCACAGGCATGCCCGGGACTCATGCCCCCGGCGGTTCGGGTCGCCTGCGCTGCGGCCTGGCGCGGGCCGAGCTATGCGGTTTTAGTCCCGGATGCCCAGGGGCCTAGAGACCGCGGCCACTCTGGACGCAGACCGATTGGGCCAGAGCTGCCTTCGGGGCGCGTCTGCCCCGCTTACCCCGGGGCTTTTGGAGCTATCTACGGGTTGCTGTTCTTCGTGGATCTTCCGGGGTTCTTCATTACTTCCCCAGGGGCCTGGCTGGTGGTGGTCTCCAATCCCAGTGTTGGTCGCAGCTCTTCACTACGTCGGCTGGGGCGCGGCCAGGGGCTTGGCCCTCCTTGCTCCCTCGCGTTCCCGCGCGTGGTTAGCCCGGGGTTTGTTGGTCCCCGACGGTGCGCGCCGGTGCTCGTGTCGGCGCTGCTCGGCGGCTTATGTCGCTAGCCCGAGAACTCCTCGGCCCCGACTCCTCACGTGGCGGGGTGGTGTCCTGCCTCCGGCGTCTTGTGGTGGTGGGCTGGGTGTGGGTTCTTGTTCTGTCTAGAGGCTGAGCGTCCCGATGGTCCGACGGTAGGGGCTGGGGTGTGGGTTCCTTGCCCACCCCTTGTTTGCTTCTTCGGTGAGAACACCCCGCCTGGTGGGAGCACCCCGTCTGGTGGG
>JAUMWV010000045.1 GCA_030529455.1 Propionibacteriaceae bacterium
TCGACCGCGGTGTGTCCCCGCTACCCAAGAGCCTCATCAACATCTACCGAGAGCTGGAGACCGACCTCGGCATTCCCCCGGCACCCCACGGCGACCTCAGTTCCTGGTTCGAGCAGGGCGTCCTGCTGCTGAACCGGGTGCTGACCGTGCAGCCGGGCAAGCCGGGCAGCCATCGGCGCCGCGGCTGGGAGGCCGTGACGACCCGCGCGCTGGAGGCTCTCGCCGAGCGCGGCGGCCCCCTCGTCGCGATCCTGTGGGGACGCGACGCGCAAAGCGCCGAGCCGCTGCTGGCCGGTGTCCCGATCATCGCCAGCGCGCACCCGTCGCCGCTGTCGGCCCGCGCCGGATTCTTCGGTTCGCGTCCCTTCAGCCGCGCCAATGAGGCACTCGCAAACCAGGGTGCGGCGCCCATCGACTGGCGGATCGTCTAGCGCCCACCCCCGGGCAGCATCGCCCGATCCCTGACCGCACCGCTCGGCGGGCGGGGTTCGGCTAAGCCCGGCGAGCCCGCTCAGCGGCTCGGGCTGGCCGACACCGCCGGGGAAGTAGCCTCCGCCGCCGGGGCGTCCGCGACCTCGACCGAACCCCAGAGCCGCTGCCACCAGGTCTTGCCCGCCAGCGGGTCGGCGGTCTGGTTCAGTTCGATTCCCCCGCCGAGGGGTTTGCCGTCGGGTCCGATCACCCGGTAGCCCACTTCGCCGGGTACCACCCAGCCGAGCCGGGAACGGGCCTGAGCCTTGACGTATTCGGGGTCTTCCCAGCGCCGGATCTCGTCCTG
This sequence comes from Propionibacteriaceae bacterium, assembly GCA_030529455.1. Classification (GTDB taxonomy): domain Bacteria; phylum Actinomycetota; class Actinomycetes; order Propionibacteriales; family Propionibacteriaceae; genus JAUMWV01. The sequence goes on from JAUMWV010000045.1 coordinate 779, forward strand.
GAGTTTCTCGATGTTGGCTTCCCGCTGGGCGATCTCGGCCCGGGTCTCAGCCAGTTGCAGCCGGTGGTTGAAATACACCCGCAGGCTGGAGGCATACATGAGCGCGAGCGCCGCGATCACCACGAGCAGGATCACCGCACGCCGGGTCAGCCGGAACCCGCCGCCGATCCTGCTGCGGACCGCCTCGCCCTGGTCCCCCTCCGCCGATGTGGAGTGCGCGTGGCGGCCCGGCCCGGAACGTGCAGTGGTCCGGGACCGTGGAGACCCACGGCCCGGACCACTGCCTGGTTTATTGCGTCCCGTTCCAGCCACCCGTCAAGTGTGCCGGAGGTTGACGCCTTTTTCGACCCGGACGCTCCGGGCCAGCCGGATCAGCCCTTGAAACGCGGGAAGGCCGAACGCCCGGCGTAGACCGCCGCGTCGTCGAGGTCTTCTTCGATGCGCAGGAGCTGGTTGTACTTCGCGACCCGCTCGCTGCGCGCCGGGGCACCGGACTTGATCTGGCCGCAGCCGAGCGCGACCGCGAGATCGGCGATCGTGGTGTCCTCGGTCTCACCGGAGCGGTGGCTCATCATGGTGCGGTAGCCGTTGCGGTGGGCCAGGTCGACGGCGTCGATGGTCTCCGACAGCGAACCGATCTGGTTGACCTTCACCAGCAGCGCGTTGGCGGTCTTGGTGTCGATGCCGCGCTGCAGGCGGGTGACGTTGGTGACGAACAGGTCGTCGCCGACCAGCTGCACCTTGTCGCCGAGGCGGTCGGTGATCGCCTTCCAGCCGTCCCAGTCCTCTTCGTTCAGGGGGTCCTCGATGCTGACCAGCGGGTAGGCCTCGACGAGTTCGGCGTAGTAGTCCACCATCTCGGCCGAAGACTTCACCGCACCTTCGAAGGTGTAGCCGCCGTCGCCGTAGAACTCGCTCGCGGCGACGTCGAGGGCCAGGGCGACCTGCTCGCCCGGGGTGTACCCGGCCTTCTGGATGGCCTCCATGATGAGGTCGAGCGCGGCACGGTTGCTCTCCAGGTTCGGGGCGAAACCACCCTCGTCGCCGAGCCCGGTCGCCAGGCCGCGCGCCTTCAGGACCGACTTCAGCGCGTGGTAGACGCCAGCGCCCATCTCGAGCGCCTCGGCGAAGGTCTCCGCGCCGATCGGGGCGATCATGAACTCCTGGATGTCAACGTTGGAGTCGGCGTGCGACCCACCGTTGAGGATGTTCATCATCGGAACCGGGAGAATGTGGGCGTTGGGGCCACCAATGTACTTGTAGAGCGGCAGGTCGCAGCTGTCCGCCGCCGCGCGGGCGACCGCGAGGGACACCCCGAGGATGGCGTTGGCCCCAAGCTTGGCCTTGTTGTCGGTGCCGTCGAGTTCCAGCATCGCCGCATCGATCAGGCGCTGCTCGGTGGCGTCGAAGCCCAAGACCTCGTCGCTGATGGCATCGATGACGTTCTTGACTGCTGTCTCCACGCCTTTGCCCCCATAGCGGGAGCCACCGTCACGAAGCTCAACGGCCTCGAACGCACCCGTGGACGCACCCGAGGGCACAGCCGCACGGCCCGAAGCCCCGTCGTCGAGCAGTACCTCGACCTCAACGGTGGGGTTGCCACGCGAGTCCAAGATCTCGCGAGCGCCGATGAATTCAATGTTGGCCATGTGATCCCTTCCGAATCTCAGGTTGTGTGCAGTCTCAGCCTATCCGCACTCGCTGCTGACCGCTGCCCACGGTCGGGTAATCGCCCCGACCGGCCACTGGCGGCCCGCGGAAACCCGGGTCCGGCCCGGCTATGCGCCCTCGGCCTGGCGGATTCGGTCCTCCAGGTGGCGTAGCGCCGCCCTGGCCGCGGCGTCGGCGTCCACCCCGGACGCCTGGGCCCGGCACACCACGTCCACGATCACCGCGCCCGCGTCGGCGGCACTGATCGGCTCTGCCGGAAGGTCGATCTCCACCCGGTGGGCGCGGGCCCTGGAGACGGTCTTCTGGGCCTTGACCAGCGTGCCCAACGAACGCGGGATACCCTGCAGAGCCGACGAGCGGCCCTTCTCGTCCCGCTTGGCGGCCTCCCAGACCGCGTCCTTGTCTTCGGGCACCGGCTCCCCGGCGAAAACGTGCGGGTGGCGGCGAATCAGTTTGTCACAGATGCCTTTCGCTACGTCCTCCAGCGTGAATCGGCCCTGCGTGCGGGCGATCTCGGCGTGGAAGTACACCTGCAACAGCAGGTCTCCCAGCTCTTCGCACAGGTCGCCATCGTCGCCGGTCTCCACAGCCTCGACTACCTCGGCCGCCTCCTCCGCCAGGTAGGGCAGAAGCGACTGGTGGGTCTGTTCGGCGTCCCAGGGGCAGCCGCGCCGCAGCGCGGCCATCACCTCGGCTAGGCGCACTAGGTGCGAGCCGGTCACCGTTTCTTCAGCGGTGCCGACAGCGAACCGGAACCCGTCGACGACAGCACCGCGGGCGACCATTCGCCGTAGCGAGGGTTCAGTTTCACCGGGATCGCCCCGGCTGCCGAAAGGAATTGTTCCTCGCCGACGCTCTCGATCAGGACGCTGAGCCGCCCGACCGCGTCGACCAGCGTCTTGCAGTCCGGGTTTTCCCGCAGCGGGGCCATCGGCCCGCGGGAGATGGCCTCGTCCACCTCCGTCTGGGTCACCTCAAGCGAGTTCGACGAGATGACCTGGTCGGCCAGCGTCGCCTGGGTCATCATCATGACGACCTCTTCGCGGATCAGGTTTGGTGTGCGCTGCAGCAGCGGGCCGCAGCCCTCCGCGATCCGGCTGATCGTCGACTCGCTGATATCGGTCCCGCCGACGTTGACCGCGAGAGACGGGTCGGGCATGGAACAGCCCGCCGCTAGGGCGAGGCCAACGAGCGGTGCGATCACACGGGCGCGAGTCATCGGAATCCTTTACGACGAGGTCTTGGCTGCCCAGCCTAGTCGCCGATCACAGCATCGACCAAGGCGGTCGCCCAATCGAGCAACTGGCGTCCCTCGATCGCCACCGCCGGGATGGTGTCCGTCTTCGGGCGCGGCACCAGGATGAGACTCGTCGCGTCCTTGATGACGCTGCCCGGGTAGAGCCGCTTCAGCCGCAGCTGCCTCGACTCGGGCAGGTTGACGGGGGAGATCCGCACGTTCGCGCCCTGCACCACGACCTCCTGGATACCGAGGTCGCGGCATCGCAGCCGGAAGGAGGCGACATCGAGCAGGGCTTCGACCGGGGGCGGGACCGGGCCATAGCGGTCGGCCCACTCGGCGCGCACCTCGGCGAGTTCCTCCGGGCTGCGCACCTCGGCGAGACGTTTGTATCCCTCCAGCCGCAGCCGCTCGCTAGGCACGTAGTCGCCAGGAAGGTGCGCTTCGATGGGCAGCTCGATGCGCATCTCGGGCTCGGGAGCCGTGTCTTCGCCGCGGAAGTCGGCGACGGCCTCGCCGACCAGGCGGATGTAGAGGTCGAATCCGACATCGGCGATGTGGCCGGACTGTTCCCCGCCCAGCAGGTTTCCCGCCCCCCGGATCTCCAGGTCACGCATGGCGATCCGCATGCCCGCGCCGAGGTCGGTGTGCTGGGCCATGGTCGAGAGCCGCTCGTGGGCGGTCTCGGTCAAGACCTTGTCGGCCGGGTACATGAAGTAGCAGTAGCCGCGTTCCCTGGACCGTCCGACGCGGCCCCGCAGCTGGTGCAGCTGCGACAGCCCGAGCGCGTCGGCACGGTCCACGATGAGGGTGTTGGCGCTGGAAATGTCGAGTCCGGCCTCCACGATGGTCGTGGCGACCAGCACGTCGGCGCGCCGCTCCCAGAAGTCGACCATGACCTGCTCCAGCGCCTTCTCCCCCATCTGCCCGTGCGCGCTCACCACCCGGGCCTCCGGCACCAGTTCCCTGAGCCGGGCCGCGACCTTGTTGATCGACTGCACCCGGTTGTGGACGAAGAAGACCTGGCCCTCCCGCGCGAGTTCGCGCCGGATCGCCGCGCTGACCTGCGCCTCGTCGTAGGGGCCGGTGAAGGTCAGCACCGGGTGGCGTTCCTCCGGCGGGGTCGCAATGACGCTCATCTCCCGGATTCCGGTGATGGCCATCTCCAGCGTCCGCGGGATCGGGGTGGCCGACATCGCCAGCACGTCGACGTTGACCCGGAGCTGTTTGAGTTTCTCCTTGTGTTCGACGCCGAACCGCTGTTCCTCGTCGATGATGACCAGCCCGAGGTTGCGGAACTCCACCTCCTTGCTCAGCAGCCGGTGGGTGCCGATCACGATGTCGGCCCGGCCGGAGGCGATCTTGGCGACGGCGTCGGTGATCTCGGCGTCGCTCTGGAAGCGCGACATCGCCACGATGTTGACGGGGAATCCGGCGTAGCGGGACGCGAAGGTCTGGTAGTGCTGTTGCACCAGCAGCGTGGTGGGCACCAGGATCGCGACCTGTTTGCCGTCCTGCACCGCCTTGAAGGCGGCCCGCACCGCGATCTCGGTCTTGCCGTAACCGACGTCGCCGCAGATCAGGCGGTCCATCGGCACGACCTTCTCCATGTCGGCCTTGACCTCGCCGATCGCCGCCAGCTGGTCGGCGGTCTCCACGTAGCTGAAGGCGTCCTCCAGTTCCCGCTGCCAGGGGGTGTCCGGGCCGAAGGCATGCCCCGTGGTCGCCTGCCTGGCCGCGTAGAGCTTGATGAGTTCGGCCGCGATCTGGCGCACCGCCCGCCGGGCGCGTGCCTTGCGTTTGTTCCAGTCCGCCCCGCCCATCCGGTCGAGGGACGGCGCCTCCCCGCCGATGTAGCGGGTCAGCTGGTCCAGCTGGTCCATCGGGACGTAGAGGCGGTCGCCGGGCTGTCCCCGTTTGCTCGGCGCGTACTCGATGACGAGGTACTCCCTGGTGGAACCGCCGATGGTTCTTTGCACGAGTTCGACGAAGCGCCCCACCCCGTGGGCGTCGTGAACGACGTAGTCGCCCGCGCGCAGCTCCAGCGGCTGGATCTGGTTCTTTCGCCGGGCGGGCATCTTGCGCTGCGCCCGGTCGGGGGTCACCTGACCGAACAGGTCGGCTCCGGTCAGCAGTTCCAGTCGTACCCCGGGGGCGCGCCAGCCGTGCCGGAGCACACCGCCGACGACGCTCACCCGCCCCGGAACCGGCGGCTCGTCCAGCCGGTCGAGCAGTGCCGCGGCGAGGCCGTGTTCGCCGAGGATCTCCACGATGCGCTGGCCCAGGCCCCGGCCCTCGACCGCGATGACCACGGCCCAGCCCTCGGCGAGCGCGGCGGACAGGTTCGTGACCGCAGCTTCGGCGTCCCCCCGCCAGGAGTGGCCGGAGGTGACGTCCAGCGCCCGGGACGCGACCCCGGTGAGCGGTACATCGGCGAGCAAGCCGTCGCCCGCGGGTTCTGGAAACTCGGCTTCCGCGCTCAGGAAGGGCGATAGCGTCCACCATCCCTGGCCGCGTTCGAGCGCGTGGGAGCGGACATCGGCGAGGGTCCAGTAGGCGGACGCGCCGAGGTCGACCGGGGCCTGTCCCCCTCCCGCGGCCGCTGCCCAGGAGGCGTGCAGGAACTCCTGGCTGGTCTGGTGCAGTTCGGCGGCGCGTCCGGCGACGAGTTCGGGGTCCGCCACGCACACCAGGGCGTCGGCGGGAAGTACGTCGATGAGCAGTTCCACCCCCTCCGACAGCACCGGGATCAGGGCCTCCATGCCCTCGACCGCGTGACCGTCGGCGATCTTGTCGAGCATCTCGGTCAGTTCGGGGTGCTTCGCGATGAGGTCCCTCGCCCGGGCCCGCACCCGATCGGTCAGGATCAGCTCGCGGCAGGGCGAGGCCACGACCTCGGGCAGCGGGTCGCCGATGGAGCGCTGGTCGGCGACCGCGAAGTGGCGGATGGATTCGACCTCGTCGCCGAAGAAGTCGATGCGCACCGGGTGATCCAGGGTCGGCGGGAAGACGTCGACGATGCCGCCCCGCACCGCGAACTCGCCCCGCCGTTCCACCAGGTCCACACGGTGGTAGGCCGCGCCCACCAGGTCGGTGGCGAGCTGGCTCAGGTCGTAGTCCTGGCCCGGGGTGAGCGTCACGGGGGTCAGCCCGGACAGGCCCTTCGCCTGGGGTTGCAGCAGCGAGCGGATGGGGGCGACGACGACCCTGGGTGGGGTCGCTTCGACACCCGCGATGCGTCTCAGCACCGCTAGGCGGCGTCCGACGGTGTCGGCGCGGGGGCTCAGCCGTTCGTGGGGCAGCACCTCCCAGGCGGGGTAGTAGGCGACCGCGTCCTCTCCCAGCAGCGTGGCGACCTCACTGGCCAGCGTCTCGGCCTCCCGGTAGGTGGACGCGACCAGAAGCACCATACGGTCGGCGGCCTCGGCGAGGGCCGCCGCGAGCACCGGCCGGAATGCCGGGGGGAGCGTGAGGTCGAGGGCTGGCGGGGTGCGGCGCAGCGCGTCGGCGCAGGCCGCCGAGATCGTCTCGTCGGCGTCCAGCGCAGTGAGCAAGCCAGGAAAAGTCACCGGATGAGTGTACGCGCTGCGCGGCGGGCGGGGCTCCGGGTTGGCTCGGCGGGGTGGGGGCTGTGGTTCTAGGTGTTGTATTTGTTCTGGGCAGTTTCGAGCCCGGATTGGACGAGCTCAAGGACAGCGTCGGCCGCGCGGCAGGAGTCCACCTTCAGGTCCTCGGTATCGCTAGGGCTCATCTTGGCGAGCACCCAGGCGGCGGGGTCTTGGCGTCCTGGGGGCCGCCCGATGCCGATGCGCACCCGGTAGAAGTCGCCGGTGGCGAGGTGTTTCCGCACTGACTTGAGGCCGTTGTGGCCGTTGTCTCCCCCACCGAACTTGAGGCGCAGGCGTCCTGGGTCGAGGTCGAGTTCGTCGTGGACGACGACGACCCGCTCCGGGGCGATCTTGTAGAAGGACGCGAGCGCCCCGACCGCGATCCCGGATTCGTTCATGAACGTGGTCGGTTTGGCGAGCAGCAGCTTGATCGCGTCCCGCCCCGGTGCGGCGGGGATGCTGACGTGGGTGGCCAGCGCCCGCATCCGCGACGCCGCGGCGAAGCCCGTCCCGGCCCGCGCGGCCAGCTCCTCCACGGCCCAGAACCCGACGTTATGCCTGGTCAACGCATAGGTCGGGCCCGGATTACCGAGCCCGACCACTAGCCAGAGGTTCACTCCGCGGATTCGGCCTCGCCGGCCTCCGCCTCGGCGCTGTCGCCGGCCAGGTCGGCCTCAAGCTGGGCAGCGGTCGGGGCGACGGTGATGTTGACCACCAGGGTCTCGGGCTCGCCCACGGCCTCGACGCCCTCCGGCAGGGCGACCTCGGCCAGGGTGATCTGGACCGGGGCCTCCAGCCCATCGACGCTGATCTCGATCTCGGCGGGGATCTTGGTGGCGGGGGCGCTCAGCGTCAGCGCGTTGACGTCCAGCATCGCGATACCGGAACGGACCTCGCCGGTCAGGACGACCGGGACCTCGACCTGAACCTTCTCGCCGGCCTTGACGATGACGAGGTCAACGTGCTCGATGAAACCCTTGATGACATCGCGCTGGACCTGCTTCGGCAGCGCCAGCTGGGGCTTGGCGCCGTCGATGGTGATGCTGAGCAGCGCGTTGGCCTGACGCAGCGCCATCTGGGTGTCGTGGGCGGGCAGGCTCAGGTGGATCGGGTCGGTGCCGTGCCCGTACAGCACCGCCGGGACGCGGCCGCTGCGGCGGAGGCGGCGAGCGGCACCCTTGCCGAACTCGGAACGGGACTCACCAGCAAGCTTGATCTCAGACATTACTTCTCCTCAACTCAAGGGTCTCAAGGCGCCACGAGGAGGACACTTGTCGATAACGGACCTATGCGTCCCTCGCCAGGCAACCCTCTGAGCCTAGCGCACCCGGGGCACTCCCCCAAACTCGCTTCGGGACGCCCGGCACCGGTTTCGGGTTCACCTCCGGGAGCAGCTTCGGCCCTGGATGGCCCAAGTTATCCACAGCCAGCGTGAAGTGACTCGTCCTGCTGCCAGGATGGACCCACGACGTCACGGAGGACCTATGAGATTCCACATCTTGCTGCTCGGAGCGCTGGCCCTCACCGCCTGCCAGCCAACCCCGGCTTCACCCAGCATGCCCACCGCGCCTCCGAGCCGGACCGCCTCACCTACACCCACCACCCCACCGGAACCATCCTTCAGCGGCGAACACCACGAGATCTACCAAACCGTCCGCAACTTCCGCCACGCCTTCGACGAATGGAGCCAAAACCCCACACCCAAGTTCGACGACGTCATCCAATACACCACCGACAATGCCCAGATGATGATCGCAAAACTCATGGAGCGGAGGATTCGAAAAAACCTAAAAGCGAAAGGCGCACCAACCTACCGCTCGTGGAGCATAAACCCACCCGAGACTCTCCCAGATGGCACCCGCCAAGCCGCCGCCATATTCTGCCAGGACACCAAGAGCATGTCGCTTGTCCTTGAAGACGGCACACTCTCGCCCAGAGGCGAACTCTACTGGGAGACCTACACTGTCCAACAACAGCGCGATAATACTTGGCGAGTTTCCAAAATCACCAACGAGGAAACCGAATCATGCTAAAGCACTTCGCCTTAGGTATGGCCCTAATCCTCTCTTCGATAAGCCTCAGCACCCCTTCGCACGCCGAAGAAACGAAATCTCCGGTTTCTGCCTACAAGGACAGCTTAGAAAAAGCACTCGTCGAGGTCTCAAGCAAGGAAAACAAAGAGCAATCTAAAAATACTCCTAAGTCACACGAGAAGACTCGGGTGTGCCAGGATCCTCTTGATGGCAGGGTCATCGCCTGCAACCTCGATGGCGCCTGGTGGGACGCCGGGCGCGAGTGCTACGTCTCACTGGCCAACCCACAGCCAGACTTCTCCCATAGCGCCTGGAGAGGCAACACCGAGGGCGTGATCCTCGCCTGCGACAAACTCCACCTCGGCTCCCTGAGCAACTACATGTTCTGGATGCCCAACCCAAACCCCGCACCCAACCCCGTCGATCTGGCCGAACAAGCCATCGCACAGATGCACCTGAGCGCCATCCGCATCGGACTGGCGCCCCGCGCCCTTGAGGACTCCCCCGACGCCATGGCAGTCGTCGGCCAACATATCTGGATGTGGGCCGACAGCCCCGACGAGCACACCTGGGGACCCATCACCCGTAGCGTCTCCGCAGGCGGACACACCGTCACCGCCACCGCTAAGGTAAGCCACATCACCTGGAACATGGGCGACAAGAAGAAAATCACCTGCCGAAACCCCGGCACCCACTGGACCAAGGCCCGCGGATCATCAAAATCCCCCACCTGCGGACACATCTACCACAAACAAGGCAAACACCACATCACCGCCACCAGCCACTGGGTCATCGCCTGGTCAGGAGCCGGACAACGCGGCACCATCAACCTCGACCTCACCGCCCAAGCCCACCACCTCGTCGGAGAAATCCAGGTCCTCAAAACCCGAAAACCAAAACGCTAACCCAAACAGACCCTTCACCAGCAATCGAAGCCTGACACGCCTACGACCGACAACCCGTTGCCTAGGCCACCACGTCTTCAAGCTCAGATGACTTGCATGCTGGGAGGTTTGGACAACGACGCCAGGGAGGACCCATGAGATTCCACATCTTGCTGCTCGGAGCGCTGGCCCTCACCGCCTGCCAGCCAACCCCGGCTTCACCCAGCATGCCCACCGCGCCTCCGAGCCGGACCGCCTCACCTACACCCACCACCCCACCGGAACCATCCTTCAGCGGCGAACACCACGAGATCTACCAAACCGTCCGCAACTTCCGCGACGCCCTCGACACATGGGGCCAAAACCCCACACCCAAGTTCGACGACGTCATCCAATACACCACCGATATCGCCGAACTAATGACCGCAGAAATCATGAGTCAGCGGATAGCTTCTGGCGAAGTATTGAAGGGCAGGCCCACCTATCGCTCGTGGAGCATCAACCCGCCGGACACTCTCCCCGACGGCACACGAGAAGCAACCGTTATATTCTGCCAGGACTCCAGAAGCATGTCTATTCTTCTTGAAGACGGCACAATCTTACCCAGAGAGCTTCTCTACTGGGAGACCTACACCGTTCAACAACAACCGAACAACACCTGGTGCATCTCCAACATCAGCAATAAGGAAACCGAATCATGCTGAACCGCCTTCGCGCCGAACACCACCCACAGCCCCGAGATAAAGCTGAATAGGGTTCAGGGCAGAAGCTAAACCCGGCCCAGGCACAGGCCGAACACCCCAAGGCGCCTCTGAATCACACCGACAGGAAGGCTCGCTCCCGTGCGTGGCCACGAGCTTCGATGCACGTTCGTTCCGCGGAGGATAGTTCTCGATCAAGCCCTTCAGGCAGCTGCCCGAAATCAACCGATCCTCTCACATTCTTAGCACGATTCCTCACGAAAGAGAAACTGGGAAATCACCCAGTTCCGTGCTGTCACTTGTTGCAGCGTGAAGGAGCCGACGTGAGTTCCGGTGGCGGGTTCCCGGCGTCCATCCTTGTGTTCCAGGGTCATCTTGGCATTATCGGAACAGACCTCGACGCTGGCTTGGGCTGTTCCATCGAGCAACGGGTCGATGAGACGAACGCTCCACCCACGATAGATAGGCTCACCCGTGACGCGAGCTACCGCCTCCTTCTGGCGTCGTAGGACTATCACGAGCAGGTCCCGTGCGTCGCCGGTGGTGTAGTTGGTAACCGAGGTGTAGTCGTCGGTGGGGTTGGCTCCCCACGCGTCATAGGCAGCAAGATAGCTGCGGACGGTCTGGTAGACCGGGCGGAGGTCGTCGCTGAGGCTGGGCTCCGGCTCGCTGCTGGGGGTCGGCTTTGGTGTTGCGGTGGGCGATGGGGCGGCCGACGGCAAGGCTGTGGGCGTGGGCGCCGGTGCTGACGCTTGACAGCTAGCGAGCAGGGCCAGCAGGACGGCTGTGGCCAGGATTCGATGTCGCATAGGTTCTCCTGTGAACGGCTGCTGCCATCCTGGCACGAGCCCGGGCCACCCCAGCCAGGCTGTGGATAACTCTTCAACGACGGGCCGTGCCCAACGACTCTCGACCAGCCTGGTTTACCCCGAAGCGACGCCGGAGAGTCGCCGTGTGCTGGACACGTCTCGCCTAAGGGGTCTGTCTCTCGACCCCTGTGCCCGCCCGCCGACGCCCGGATTCGACTCGTGGCTAACTGCCCAGGCCCAATTCACCTCGGCCAAGCGAGTGGGTCAGGAGCCGGACAGCGTGGCCCCACCGCAACGGCCCCGGTCGCTGCCAAAGAGCCGTCGGGGGCACCCCCACCCGGAACCAGCAGAACCCTTCGGCTGTCCGCTCCCCACGGCAGGCACGAACGTCCAGCATCGTCTGGTGGGCTCAGCCCCGCTACGCCACGGGCCAGGCTCAGGCCTGACCGTCGAACAGGCTGGTAACCGAACCGTCCTCGAACACCTCGTGGATCGCTTTGGCGATCAGCGGGGCGATGGACAAGACCTTCAGGTTCCTGATCGGTTCGGGCGTGCGGATCGGCAAGGTGTTGGTGACGATCACTTCTTCGAAGCAGGACGCGTTGAGCCGTTCGGCCGCTGGCCCGGACAACACCGGGTGCGTCGCGGCCGCAATGACCTTCGCCGCCCCCCGCTCGTGCAGCGCCGCCGCGGCCTGGCAGATGGTCCCCGCGGTGTCGATCATGTCGTCGACGAGCAAGCAGACCCGCCCCTCGACCTCGCCAACCACCTCATGCACCGCGACCGTGTTGGCCTTGTTGTGATCGCGCCGCTTGTGGATGATCGCCAATGGGGCACCGAGCCGGTCAGTCCACATGTCGGCGAGACGGACCCTCCCGGCGTCGGGCGAAACCACCGTCATTTCGGCGGCGCCGTACTTCTCCTTCACATACTCTGACAGCACCGGCAGCGCCCACAGGTGGTCGACCGGGCCATTGAAAAAGCCCTGGATCTGCGCGGCGTGCAGGTCGACGCTCATCAACCGGTTAGCCCCGGCCGCCCGGTATAGGTCGGCCATGAGGCGCGCCGAAATCGGTTCCCGCCCGAGGTGCTTCTTGTCCTGACGCCCATAGGGATAGAACGGGCTGACCACGGTGATCCGCTTCGCGGAGGCGCGTTTCAGCGCGTCCACCATAATCAGCTGTTCCATCATCTGCTCGTTCACCGGAGCCACATGGCTCTGGATCACGAAAGCGTCCGAACCCCGCACCGATTCCTCGAACCGGACATAGATCTCGGAGTTCGCGTAGGTGACCGCGCGAGTCGGCACGATATCGACGCCCATGAGGGTCGCCACTTCGCTCGCCAGCTCGGGGAAGGCCCTCCCCGAGAACAACATAAGGTGTTTGTCGTTGGGGCGTTTGACGCCGCTCATTTGGTCCCTTCCGCTTTCGCTCGTGACTCCAGCACCGCCGGATGCGGCGCCTCCGAAGCGGCCTGAGCAGCCGCATGCCATTTACTCCCGGGACGCCGCACAGCGATCCATCCCTCGATATTGCGCTGCCGTCCCCGGGCCAGCGCGAGCGCCCCCGCAGGAACGTCCTCGGTGATGGTGGAGCCCGCCCCCACCAGCGCTCCGTCGCCGACATCGACCGGGGAAACCAGCACCGAGTTCGAGCCGATGAACACGTTGCGGCCGATGTGCGTCGTGCCCTTGTTGATCCCGTCGTAGTTGGCGAAAATCGTGCCCGCGCCGATGTTGGCGCCCTCATCAATGATCGCGTCTCCCGCATAGGCCAGGTGCGGCACCTTGGCTCCCGGCGCGACGACCGCATTCTTCGTCTCCACGAAGGTGCCGATCTTGCCGCGGGCGCCGAGTTCGGTGCCCGGACGCAGGTAGGCGAACGGTCCGACCGTCGCGTCCTCACCGATCACGGCCAGCGACCCATGCGTGCGGACCACCTGGGCTCCCGGGCCGACCTCGACATCGGTCAACATGGTGTCGGGCCCGATGACCGCTCCGGTCGCCACCGAGGTGGCGCCCTTCAGGATCGTGCCGGGCAACAGCGTCACGTCGGCGGCCAGGTCGACATCCACATCGATCCAGGTCGAGTTCGGGTCAACGATGGTCACCCCGGCCAGCATCCACGAATCCAGGATGCGCCGGTTCATCTCCTTGCCCATCCGGGCCAGCTGGACGCGATCGTTGACGCCCTCGGTCTGCCAGACATCGTCGGTAATCATCGCACCAACCCGGCCGCCACCCTCGGAGCAGATCGCGATGACATCGGTCAGGTACAGCTCGCCCTGAGCGTTGTTGGTGTCCAGATTCGCCAGCCCGTGCCGCAGCGTCGCGGCGTCGAACACGTAGATGCCGGAGTTGATCTCGGTGATCTCGCGCTCCTCGGCGGAGGCGTCCTTCTGCTCGACGATCCGCGCCACCTGCTCGCCCCGGCGGACGATGCGCCCGTAGCCGGTCGGGTCGGGCACCTTCGCCGACAGGATCGTGATCTGGTTCAGCTGGGAGCGGTGCGTCGCCACCAGTTTCCGCAGCGTCTCCCCCGTCAGCATGGGCACATCGCCGTAGGTGACGACTACCTCACCGCTCAGCTCGGCTAGGCCGTCGAGGCCGCAGGCCACCGCGTGGCCGGTGCCCCGCTGCTCCTCCTGCACCGCGGTCGAGACGGTGTCGGCGATCTCCTCCAGGTGTGCCAGGACCTGCTCACGCAGGTGGCCGACGACGACCACGAGGTGATCCGGGTTCAGCGCGGACGCCGCGCTCACCGCGAAACTCAGCATCGACTTGCCCGCAACCTCGTGCAGCAGCTTCGACGTGCTGGATTTCATGCGAGTTCCGCCGCCAGCAGCGAGCACGATCACCGCGCTCACCGGTTGCAGCTCGGCTTCGAGGGTTTCTGAATGGGACACGATGCTCCAATCTGCTGCACGGTGCGAAACGCCAGCACAGGCCATCCTAGCCAAGGAGGCGGGCCCGTGACGGCCACCCCACCGCGAAAGACCGCCCGACGGCCCAGCGCTGACCGGGTTCCGGCAACCCCGCCATCTGCCGGGCGAGCAGCACACCGGCCGCGTCCTGGTTCCCCGGGTAGGAGTCGAACCTACTTCGCTAATCCTGATTCAAAGTCAGGCGGGCCCTGCCGAAAGACCAACCGGGGACCGGCCCTGCTCGGGCCTGCGCCCACCTTACCGGGTGAGCGCCCGCCGCGCATCCGGAGACGGTGCCAGGCCGCCCGGCCTGGCAGACTAAAGGCGTGCAGAGCCCCCAGACGATGAGAGCAAGACGCCAGCGCGTGCGCATGACCAGCGCGGAACGCCGCGAGCAGCTCGTCGTGATCGCCCGCGAATTGTTCGCCGAGAAGGGGTTCGAGGGGACCTCGGTAGAAGAGATCGCCGCTCGCGCCGAGGTCAGCAAGCCCGTGGTCTACGAACACTTCGGCGGAAAGGAAGGCGCCTACGCCGTGGTCGTGGACCGCGAGACCCGGACGCTGCACGACGCCATCCGGGCGGCACTAACCACCCCCGAGGCGAGCTCCCGGGAACTGCTGGAACGCGGCGCGATGGCCATGCTGGACTACATCGAGGCCTGCCCCGATGGCTTCCGCATCCTGTCGAGGGACTCATCCACCGGCCAGGCCACCGGCTCCTTCGCCTCGATCCTCAGCGACATCGCAGCCAGGGTCGAGGACCTGCTGGCCGCCCGCTTCGCCGAAACCGGCCTGGACCCGCAGTTCGCGCCGCTCTACAGCCAGGCCCTCGTCGGGCTGGTCGCCATGACCGGCCAGCAGTGGCTCGACCGGAGAGAACCGAGCCGTGAGACCGTCGCCCGCCACCTCATCAACCTCGCCTGGAACGGCATGGCCAACCTGCGCCCCAACCCGGAGCTGGTGACCCAGACCGGCCCCTCACGCCGGGACCGCTCCCGCCCACCCCGGGCTGCCCGCACCAGCTGACCTGCCGGAACGCGCGCAGCCCAGGCCAGGGTCCCTCGAGGGATTCCCCGAAACCAGTCTCTCAGCGGATCGGCCGCCCATCGCCCCGGCGGCCGTGGGCGGGTCAATGCTGTTTGGTCAGCAGGGTGCGCAGCGAACCGACGAGCCGCTCCCGTTCCTCCGGGGTGATCTCGTTCAGCAGCTCGTCCTCAGCCCGCAGCAGAGTAGTCAGGGCGGCGTCCACCAGCTCGCGGCCGCTCGCGGTCAGCTCAACCAGCACTCCCCGCCCATCGTCGGGGTGGGACGCCCGCACCACCAGCCCACGGCCAGCCAGCCGGTCCACGCGGTTGGTCATGGTCCCGGAGGTGACGTGGGTCTCTTTCAGCAGCTGCCCCGGAGTCAGCCGGTAGGGTTCGCCCGCCTTGCGGAGCGCCGCAAGCACATCGAACTCCCAGGGTTCCAGCCCGAGTTCAGCGAAGGAGGCCCGGCGGGCCACATCGAGGTGGAGCGCCAGCCGGTGCACGCGAGACCAGATCTGCATCGGCGCGACAGGAAGGTCGGGACGCTCCCGCGCCCACGCCGCCACCAGTTCGTCCACCTCATCCAGCATGACGACAGTGTCCCACGGTTTATCTTCACGTCAAGCTAATCTCATGGGCCCCGGTTCAGCCGCACAGCCGGGCACCCGGCACCGGACCCCACGCGCGGTGGGTCTGCTCCACCTGCGGCAGCGCGCTCACCGCATCCGCCACGACGAGCCCCTGGTGCTCGGACGCCACCAGGAAAGCACAGGTCGGACCCGACCCCGACACCAGACCGGCCAGGGCCCCAGCGGAGCGGCCCCGCTCCAGCACCTCGGCGAGCTCGGGCGCCAAGTCAAGGCTGGCCTCCTGCAGATCGTTGACCAGGCCATGGGCGATCCCGGGGAGGTCCCCCGCCACCAGCGCCGTCAGCAACCGGCCCGGCAGCGTCACATCGCCCGGTGGGCGCAGCTGGTCGAAACGCCGGAACACCTGCGGGGTGGACAGCCCCCGGCGGCTCGTAGCGAACACCCAGCACATCTTCCCCCTGGTCAGCAGCGGGATCAGCTGGTCCCCCCTGCCCCGGCCGATCGCCACTCCGCCAAGGAGCGGAAACGGCACGTCGGCCCCGAGCCGGGACCCCAGCGCCAGCAGCTCGTCCTGGGACGCCGCCACGTCCCACAGCGCGGCGCAGGCCAGCAGCGCACCAGCCGCGTCCGCCGATCCCCCGGCCATGCCCCCCGCGATCGGGATGCGTTTGTGGAGGCGCATCCGCACCCCCGCCTCGACACCATAGGTGGACGCCAGCAGCCGGGCCGCGCGGACCGCCAGGTTGCTCTCGTCGGTGGGTAGCCAGTCGGCTCCAATGCCGCTCAGCTCCAAGCTCACCTGCCCCGGCGGGGCCGCCGACACCTCAAGGTCGTCGTACAGCGACACCGCCTGAAAGATCGTGCCGAGCTCGTGGTACCCCTGCTCGTCGACGCCGCCGACGAGCAGCGCCAGATTCACTTTGGCGGGCACCCGCACCCGAATCGAGTCATTCACCCTTCGAACCTAGCGCCCCTTCGCCCAGCCTGGCCGCGATCGCGGCAAACTCGGCGACCTCCAGCGTCTCACCGCGCGCCGTCGCGTCCACCCCGGCCGCCACCAGCGCCGCCTCGGCAGCAGCGGACGAACCGGCCAGGCCCGCCAGCGCCGCCCGCAGCATCTTGCGGCGCTGGGCGAAGGC
>JAUMWV010000046.1 GCA_030529455.1 Propionibacteriaceae bacterium
GAGTGGCAGGTCCGCTGGAAATCAGTTCTCGTACCCCCGTGTAGACTTGACGTCAGGGATGGTGGAGTGGCAGGTCCGCTGGAAATCAGTTCTCGTACCCCCGTGTAGACTTGGCCGCGTCAGCAAGAGCGCTGTCAGTCAGCTGGAAATCAGTTCTCGTACCCCCGTGTAGACTTGGCGCGCGAGTCCTCACCCGCGCGATCTAGCTGGAAATCAGTTCTCGTACCCCCGTGTAGACTTGCAACTCGGCTACAACTTCACCGAAACCGGCTGGAAATCAGTTCTCGTACCCCCGTGTAGACTTGGCATCACCCCTAGGCAGAGAAAGAATGAGCTGGAAATCAGTTCTCGTACCCCCGTGTAGACTTGGATTACGAGTACACCCCCGTCGCGCTATGCTGGAAATCAGTTCTCGTACCCCCGTGTAGACTTGCGATGCAGTCGCGAAGGAAGCTCTGTGGGCTGGAAATCAGTTCTCGTACCCCCGTGTAGACTTGCGCGCTCAGCTCGACCGACCAGAAGACAGCTGGAAATCAGTTCTCGTACCCCCGTGTAGACTTGTGCGTGCCTAAGCGCGATGCGCATCCGAGCTGGAAATCAGTTCTCGTACCCCCGTGTAGACTTGTTCGGGATGTGGGGGTAGCGGTGGGCGAGCTGGAAATCAGTTCTCGTACCCCCGTGTAGACTTGCCGGTCCCCGCTCCTCGACCTAGCCCTCGCTGGAAATCAGTTCTCGTACCCCCGTGTAGACTTGGATATCCCGCTCAGTCGTGGCTGACTTGGCTGGAAATCAGTTCTCGTACCCCCGTGTAGACTTGCACCATACCACGACCCGACCAGGCTGCGGCTGGAAATCAGTTCTCGTACCCCCGTGTAGACTTGGTATGCAGCTCCGCCGCCACACGCTCGAGCTGGAAATCAGTTCTCGTACCCCCGTGTAGACTTGCCACCACCACCCGAAACCCTACCAACCTGCTGGAAATCAGTTCTCGTACCCCCGTGTAGACTTGACCGCAGCGTGCCCGCGGCTACTACGTCGCTGGAAATCAGTTCTCGTACCCCCGTGTAGACTTGCTGAAAGCGTCAGACAGTTTCCCTGTCAGCTGGAAATCAGTTCTCGTACCCCCGTGTAGACTTGCGCGGGCATCTGTCACCCCACCCGACAGGCTGGAAATCAGTTCTCGTACCCCCGTGTAGACTTGGTACGCCACGCGCTCGATCATCCCCACGGCTGGAAATCAGTTCTCGTACCCCCGTGTAGACTTGGCAATCCCCTCCAGTGCAGCCAGCAGGCGCTGGAAATCAGTTCTCGTACCCCCGTGTAGACTTGAGGTGCGGGCTCAGTGTACCGCTCGGTCGCTGGAAATCAGTTCTCGTACCCCCGTGTAGACTTGCACATATCGCATATCCGTCAACGATAACGCTGGAAATCAGTTCTCGTACCCCCGTGTAGACTTGGTCACCATGGCCGCCAGGACCAGCCCAAGCTGGAAATCAGTTCTCGTACCCCCGTGTAGACTTGCTAGCGGAGACCTAGCGAGTCCTACAGAGCTGGAAATCAGTTCTCGTACCCCCGTGTAGACTTGGCTCGCGCGGGTGACAGTCGTGCACGATGCTGGAAATCAGTTCTCGTACCCCCGTGTAGACTTGAGGTTCCGCGCGAACTCAGGGTCTACAAGGGGGTACGAGCACGAGCGCGTCAGAAAATCGTGAGCTGGAGGGGCTCTGGCTCCGGTAGATCGGGGTCTCCGTTGGAGAATCTGATGCCGTTCGCCCACTGCCTGTCAGTAAGGTGCACGATCCTGACCTCGCCACCTCTCGGTAGGTTCTGCCGGATGGTCGCGACCGCGACGGTGGAGCCGCCCGCTGTGGGTGTGTACTTGACATAGACGCTTAGCTGCGCACGCAGATAACCTAGGTCCAGAAGTAGGTTTCGAAAGGCTGTGGCTTGTCGACGCTGTTCTGCCGTCTTGACGGGCAGGTCAAACATCACGACACACCACATCTTCTCGTCAGCTCGGGTTGGGTCCACTGGCAGGCTCCTCGGGACCTTCCCAGCTGGGCACATCAAGGCGAGAGATCTCACCTTCGATATACATTCCAAGATGCTGGGCAAGACGTTCTAGGCAGGTAACAGAGGACTCGCCTCCAGAAGCATACCTCTGAGAGGGGGCAGTTACCAAAACCCGCTTAACTTGGGGGCTATTTAAGGTGTCGTCTCTGTCCAAGGAAAAAGCTGCGACATCAATCACCGGTCGGAAGGGTTCAATTAGATCGTCGACCAAATTGAAGTAGTTTCCTCGTCCCCGATGAAAAAGGCCCAGTGGAGGTGACAGGCCGGCTGCCAGTACGGCGCGAATACCATGCCCGCGCAAGATGGTGTAGCCGTAATCTAGAAGGGCATTGATGCCGTTTCTTCGTCGCGGGGATCGGCTTTCCATCGGTGGCATTAGTTTTGCCCAATATGTCCGCGCCGCTCTTGCCTCGATATTTGTTGGATCGCCCGACCTCACCTCTCGAGACAACTTGAGCAGGTTTCTGGCTGTTCGGTGATGACCGAAGTGATCTAACGCTTTTGCCTGTGCCGTGACTTTCGCGATAACGATCCGTCCCCAAGCATTCTTTCGGCGCGGCAGAGAAAGTGCCGCCTGTGCTAGATGGCGAGCGGCCACTCGGCTGTGGGTGGGCCAACCGAACCCGGCGCCCAACGGAACGCCGCGCCAATCGGTGAAAAGAACCGATACTTCTTCCCGGCTTAAGACTTGGACCGTTGAAGCACCCAGGCTAATTCGTGGTCCGAGAATAAGCATTTGGATATCAGCTAGTGGGACCGTGGTGTCGGTCTGGTTAAACTCATCGCTGATCGTGACTATCAGCTGACCTCGTTTGGTTCTGATATGTCCTTCGGCTTGGCTGCAGTCCAGAATGCGCCAGGGGCTGCTCATCGTTACGGCGCGGCTTCCCAAGATACTGGTAAGTGTGCGGCCGAGCTTAGGCGCTCTCGACCAAGTGCATCTCGACGGATGACAGTCGGTCTTCCAGAAGCCCATAAAGCTGATATGCTGATCCGCCAGCCGGGCCTATCGAGGGTTTTGCGGACCGGTTCAGGTGAGTCCTCGCGAAGGCCCTCTGCTGAAAGAAGCGTTGGCCTTAGCCGAAGTCTGGTCTCGCTCTCAAATCCGTCCACGCGCCACCTGTTCACGCTCGGATAAACAGTGAGAAAACCCCCGATCTGTCCTGAGTTGAAGCTGCTCATGTCGATCTTGAGTTCATCGCCGACGACCAGCCAGCCGAGATACTCAGCGGTGCCGTCAGATAATGCTGCTCGAAGACTCTCGTTCGATCGTCTGACGCTAATGCATTGTGGCGGAAGAGGGACTGAGAAGAGGTCTTCTTTGCGGTGTTTCTGGATATCTGTTCCGAACACCCGAACCATTCCGATGACTGTCTCGCGACCCTTCCTGAAGCGGTACACTCTTGCATGATGGATAGTTGAGCCGATCTCGGCATATCCATTTCGAACGGCGATTGCGGCGATTGCTTTGGGGAAGAATGAAATAGTGTCTGTGGGGCCAATCTTCTTTCCCTGCACGACAATGCGTCGTTCGGCGTTCTCTGGAAGCCCCGTCTTGCTGTCGAAGTCTTGTTGACGGGTGAGTGCGCACCATAAGGCCGGTGTTGAAGCTCGATCGATAAGTTCCAAGGGCATCGGTGCTGAGAGCGGCACCGTATGGAGTTTGCGAATCGTGTCATCGTGAGCTGATCCGTTTCCATACCTTAGACGTAGCGGTTGGACAACGGGTATTTCGTCGTTGAGTAGTGCTTTATTGAGTAGATCACTTAGGGCGAGCATTCGGTTCTGCCAGTGC
Organism: Propionibacteriaceae bacterium; assembly: GCA_030529455.1. GTDB lineage: Bacteria > Actinomycetota > Actinomycetes > Propionibacteriales > Propionibacteriaceae > JAUMWV01. Next base: position 3,869 of record JAUMWV010000046.1, read on the forward strand.
CGAAAGTTGTCCTGTGCGGTTTGTGTCGCGCCGCGATATTCCTTCCATGTTTCCGCTGTCCGGGTGAGGCGTTGCGCGTCCCGCAAGCTGATTCGTTCCGCAAGGCTTCGGCTGATGCTTGGCTCCATGAGGGAGATCGTGGCGGCGTCCATGACATGATGTCGCCTGTCGAGGCGGGTTTTACCTGCGCCTCCCAAGAAGTGCAGCCGACCTTCGAGCCCGCTTGCCTTGCGGGCCTCGGCGGTGAGCTGTCCGCGATACACAGACACCGTCGTTCCCGTGCCTTTGCTCTGAAAGTGCTGGTCTATTCGGTTCCGTAGCTCATTAGCCATCCAGGCCACGGATTCCATGCTTCGAGCGTCGATCTCGGGATCTTCTGATCGGCGGAGCAAGCGTGCCTTTACATCTGCCTGAAAACGTAGATGATCCCGTCGGGACATCCCCGAGAGTTGTGCCCAGTGTCTGAGTCGTTCGACGGCATCGGCCACGCTAACGTGCGGGATATCGCAGGCTTCGGCCCAGTCTGCGAAAATCTGATTCGATTTTGCACGATTGCATCTAGAGCAAACTGCCAGCAAATTGTCGCGGGTGTTCGAGCTGCCTACCCCAGAGCGGGGCACAATATGGTCCATCTCGGCGCTAAAGAAGTCGATGAGTTGTCCACAGTAGGCGCATTGGCTATTCTGGCGGCAAATTGCTTGATATCGCCAGAGATCCGACCGCGTCGGCTTGCTTTTCAACCCAAGACGCTGGTGAATCTCGGCTAGAAGCTTCTGGTTGGCGAGGTATCGTCTGTTGTTCTCTCTTTCTACTTTTCTGGCCGTGACGTCGCTCGATAGGCCTTCTCTGACGTGCTCAATGTTGACCGAGATTGGAGCGCCCCACTCGCGTTCTACGGCGGACAGCCAGCGCGCGATCAGTTTTGCGACTCGGTCAACCGCAGGGTTGCCGACGGGCGCAGCGATCGGCTCGGCCGGCGGACGCCAGTCAGCTGCCACCCCGAAGAGATGAATGCGGGCGTCGTAGAGGTCATCCTCGGAATCGAGCATGCGCTTGGTGAGCTGAACCAGGCTGGGAACGGAGTACGCGGCGCGTCCGGCCGGTAGTCGGATTTGATCGAGCTTGGCTAGGTCTTCCTCAGACATCTGCATGAGGAACTCCTCTGCCTCGGCTCCATCTGGGGTTGAATCAGTTGCGGAGCCACAGAATGCCACCTGTTCCACCATGGCGTCTCGTGCGCTGCGTGAGGCTTTTTCCCACCATGCGATGAGGCTGCTGATCTTAGATTCCCGGATTCGCCGATCGGTCTCGTCAACAGGTGGCCTTGCTGAGGGTCGTTCTCCATCCAGGCTTGCTGATGCCGCGCCTATCAGGCTGTGCCGGTCTACTCCCAAGCGTTCAGCTAGATCTGACCAGAGTGGGTCTTTAGCAACTTCCACCGACAGTAGGTAGTCGAGTGCCAGGTGGCGCTCAATCGATGTAAGGCGTCGTCTCTCTCGATTTCCGGCTAATCGGATTCTCATATTCGCCAGGGTCGCGACGATTCGGAAGCGCTGGAAAGCAGGATGCGCTTTCGGTGCGCGGTCATGTTTTCCTTGCCCGGGCAGAGGATCTTTGCCAACCCGTTTGGCGGCGGACCCTCGGGGGCTTTCCGCTTTGAAGACGGCGTCGATTAGCTGCCGGAGTTCGTCCTCTGGGATGCCTTGCACTTCAGCGATTCGGCGCAGCTCGTTGGCGTTATCGCTTTGCATTAGCTTACCTCCGAGAACTCCGGTGGCCCCTCTCATTTTTACGGCAGGAGATAGTGCATGCAGGGCTACGACTTGCGCCGGTGTTAAAGACCCTTCTAGCTCAGGTACGCAAAGCGCCTCGGCGATTCGCTGCTTAAGCTCGATGAATTGTCGGCTATCCTCCGCGGGTTGGTGAAGCATGGCAACGCTGGCATACGGGTTCCGCCAGCCACGGTGGCGTGCCATGTGTCGTACGGCGATTGAAAGCAGAGTTTTCTTCTCTGCTGCGTTGTCAACGGGTTTTTGGGCTAACTCGGCGCGAACGCGCCACGGGGCGTACGGGTCTTTCGCGTCCGCAGGATTGGACACCGGGTAGCCTAACTGGGTCAGTAGTTTGTCGAGTTGCTGGAGCCGTTTGCGACGACGGCGCAGAAGCCGTCGGGTGCGCCGTGCGACTCCTGCGGTGGCCAGACGGCTTATACCGGTCTTCTGGGCGTCGGGGTCTACCCCTGAGTCGTGAGCTAGGACCTGAGCGTTGAGGATCTTGAACGGGATGTCGTCGGGATCGACAGCGATCGCTGCGACTCCGACCCCGCCCAGCCCGACGTCTATACCAACCCGGTAACTGACAGCGCTGCACATGCCATAAGAATGCCACGGGATTGATGATTCGGAAGGTGTTTCTGGTGGAAACAGAGGTGTTTCTACCAAGTGCGCAGTTAGGTTGCTCGGAGACAGTATTGGGCCTGCCCGGAAGAGGGCAGGCCCAACGGAGACTTCGGCGCCACAAGCTTGGTTGCGCTTACTGGAAATCAGTTGCCTGCCATGTTAGCAGGTTTGCGGTAGGTGGTGGAAGCGTTCGCGCAGTCAGGTGGTGGTGGGTTGGCTTGAGCAGGGCGCCCTGGTGAACTGGGGCGCTCCGATGCTCTGGAAGTCTTTGGCTGGATTGCGTTGGTCGAATCGGCGAGACGGAACCGGGGCGTTGGGCGGATGCCCCACGGGGCATTGTATACCTATGCGACGAACGGCATACTTATTCGCATGCTGAAGATTGCGGTAGCGGGTTGCACCGGATATGCCGGTGGCGAGGTGCTGCGGTTGCTCCTCGGACGCGACGATGTGGAAATCGGTGCTGTGACGGCTGGTGGGAGCGCGGGCAGCAGGTTCGGTGACCTGCAGCCGCACCTGGGTCCGCTGGCCGACCGGGTGGTCGAGGAGACCACCCCCGAGATCCTTGCGGGCCACGATGTGGTCTTCCTCGGGCTGCCCCACGGAGCCTCTGCCTCGGTGGCCGAGCGGCTCGGTGAGGACACCCTCGTCGTCGACCTGGGTGCGGACTTCCGGCTGCGCGACGAGGCGGCCTGGGTGAGGTTCTACGGTTCGGCCTGGGCCGGAACCTGGCCCTATGGGCTGCCGGAACTGCCGGGCCAACGAGAGATCCTGGCCCAGACGAAGCGGATCGCGGTGCCGGGCTGCTATCCCACCGCGGCGACGCTGGCGCTGCTGCCCGCGGCCGCCGCGGGCCTGATCCGCGCCGACGACATCGTGGTCGTGGCGGCGTCCGGTACCTCGGGCGCGGGCAAGGCGCCAAAGCCCCATCTGCTCGGCTCCGAGGTCATGGGGTCGGCCAGCGCCTATGGCGTCGGGGGAGTCCATCGCCACATCCCCGAGATCTGCCAGAACCTGACCCTGGTAGGGGCCCGCGAACCGAGGGTGTCATTCACCCCGCTCCTGGTCCCCATGAGCAGGGGCATCCTGGCCACCTGCACGGCGCCGCTGTCCGGCGGGGCGGACGCGGCCCAGGTGCGGAAGGCCTACGCGGACGCCTACGCCCGGGAGCCGTTCGTCCGGCTGTTGCCCGAAGGCCAGTGGCCGACCACGGCCGCGGTGCTGGGAAGCAACAGCGTGCAGGTGCAGATCGCGGTGGACGAGGCAGCCAACCGGCTGGTCGCGATCAGCGCGATCGACAATCTCACCAAGGGCACCGCCGGCGGTGCCATCCAGTCCATGAACATCGCGCTCGGCATGCCCGAGGGCACCGGCCTATCCACGATTGGAGTCGCACCATGAGCGTTACTACCCCCAAGGGATTCCTCGCCGCCGGTGTGGCGGCCGGGATCAAGTCGTCCGGCGCGCCTGATCTCGCGCTGGTGCACAACCTCGGTCCGAAGCGGGCCGCCGCCGCCGTGTTCACCAGCAACCGTGTCTTCGCCGCGCCCGTGGCGTGGTCGCGTCAGGCGGTCGCCGACGGGCAGGTGTCGGCGGTGGTGCTCAACTCTGGCGGGGCGAATGCCTGCACCGGAGCCGGGGGGTACGCCGACTCGGTGGCGACCGCCGAGGCCGTTGGCGCGGCGCTCGGCGTCATCGCTGGAGACGTCGGCGTCTGCTCGACGGGACTGATCGGGGTCAGGCTGCCGATGGACAAGATCCTGTCGGGCGTGGCCACCGCGGCGGCGAACCTGAGCGTCGAGGGCGGGCCAGCCGCGGCGACGGCGATCATGACCACCGACACGGTCAGCAAACAGGCCGAGGCGATCCGCGACGGCTGGTCGATCGGCGGCATGGCGAAGGGTGCGGGCATGCTGGCTCCCGGCCTGGCGACGATGCTGGTCGTGCTGACCACCGACGCCGACCTCGACGCCGCCAGCCTGGACTCGGCGCTGCGCCAGGCGACCCGCCTCACGTTCGACCGCGCCGACTCCGATGGCTGCATGTCGACCAACGACACGGTGTTCCTGCTGGCCAGCGGCGCTTCCGGGGTGTCACCGGAGCAGGCCGAGTTCGAGTCGGCGCTGATCGAGGTCTGCGCCAGCCTCGCCGCCCAGCTGATCGCCGATGCGGAGGGCGCCTCACACGAGATCGCCATCACGGTCGTGGGGGCCGCATCGGAGGAGGACGCCGTCGAGGTCGGACGCACCATCGCGCGGAACAACCTGGTCAAGTGCGCGATCTTCGGCAACGACCCGAACTGGGGGCGGGTGCTGGCCGCCATCGGCACCACCGGGGCGGCCTTCGACGCGGACGCGCTGGACGTCAGCTTCAACGGCGTCCAGGTCTGCCGCGGTGGGGAGATCGGCGAGGACCGGAGCCTGGTCGACCTGACGCCACGCCGGGTGGAGGTGCTCGTCGACCTCAACGCGGGAGAGGCCAGCGCGACGATCCTCACCAACGACCTGACCTATGACTACGTCAAGGAGAACGCGGAATACTCCTCCTGAGCGACGAGGCCGCGCACGATCGATCCCGGCCCGCGCCGCGTGAGCCGGGCCATCGGCGGGCGCGTCCCCCAGCGCCAACGAACCGAACTACTCACTGACATGGTGGTATGACAGACATGACCGTACAGCCGCTGACAAGCAATGTTGCCACCCGCTACGGCGAGGTGATGATGAACACCTTCGGGGCGCCCAAGAGAGTCTTCGTGCGCGGCGAAGGCATCTTCGTCTGGGACGCCGAGGGCAACCGGTACACCGACTTCCTCTCAGGCCTAGCCGTGAATTCCCTCGGCCACGCCCACCCAGCGGTGCTGTCGGCGGTGACCAGCCAGCTGTCCACGCTCGGGCACGTGTCGAACTTCTTCGCCACCCCTGCGCAGGTGACGCTCGCCGAGCGGCTGGTCAGCCTGCTAGGGGCCCAAGGGCGGGTGTTCTTCACCAACTCGGGTACCGAAGCCAACGAGGCCGCGTTCAAGGCGACCAGGAGGACGGGGCGGAAACGCATCATCGCGATGGAGGGCAGCTTCCATGGCCGTACCATGGGCGCGCTGGCGCTGACCCACAACCCGGCCTACCGCGAGCCGTTCGAACCGTTGCCGGGGGAGGTCACCTTCGTGCCCTACGGGGACGCCGGTGCGCTCGAGGCGGCGCTGGACGAGACCGTGGCCGCGGTCATCATCGAGCCGATCCAGGGAGAGAACGGCGTTGTCGCCCCGCCCGACGGTTTCCTCGTCCGGGCGCGTGAACTGACCGAACGCCACGGCGCGCTGCTGTGGCTGGACGAGGTCCAGACCGGGATCGGCCGGTGCGGCGAATGGTTCGCCCACCAGCCGAGCGGCATCACCGCCGACCTGGTGACCGTGGCGAAAGGGCTCGGCTGCGGGTTCCCCATCGGGGCGTGCATCGGGGTCGGACGCGCCGGGGACCTACTGCAGCCGGGCAACCACGGCACCACCTTCGGCGGGAATCCCGTCGCGGCGATCGCCGGGCTGGCGGTGCTGAACGTCATCGAGCGGGACGGCCTGCTCAGCCACGTCCGCGAGATGGGCGAGCGCCTCGCTGCGGGCGTGGCTGGGCTGAACCACCCGATGGTCGAGGGCGTGCGCGGTATGGGGCTGTTGCGCGGCATCGTGCTCGACCGTCCCGACGCCCCCGCGGTCGCCGACCGGGCACTGTCCGCTGGGTGGATCATCAACGCGCCGAGACCCAACGTGCTGCGTATCGCGCCCCCGCTGATCGTGTCGGCCGACCAGATCGACGCTTTCGTCGGGGCCCTGCCCGGGTTGCTGGATGGCTGAGGCCAAAGCGGTGCGCCTGGCCCGGGTGCGGGCGATCCTGGACCGGCGCACGGTCACCTCCCAGGCCGAGCTGGGGGAACTCCTGGCTGCCGAGGGCATCAGCGTCAGCCAGGGGACGCTGTCGAAGGACCTGGTCGAGTTGGGTGCGGTGCGGGAACGCAACGACGAGGGCGCCCTGGTTTACGTGGTGCCGCCGCGGCCAGCAGCGGGACCGAACGCCGCCGCGAGACTGCGGCGGCTGTGCCGAGAGATCCTGCTGAGCGCCGAGGCGTCCGGCAACCTGGTACTGCTCAAGACCCCGCCGGGAGCCGCGCAGTACTTCGCCTCGGCCATCGACGATGCGAAACTGGACGAGGTGCTCGGCACCGTAGCCGGGGACGACACGGTCCTGTTGATCGCGAAGGCGGGCGTCAGCGGAGAGTCCCTCGCCGACCGGTTTCGGCAGATGGTCACCCCCGGGTAGCCTGGGCTCCAGATGAACACCTCGATTCCAGCCGACGAATACGCGCGGCAGACGAAGAAGCTGACAGCCACGGTCAACCGGCTCCGCTCGCGGATCGCGACCGACGAATCCAAGACCGCCGAGTTCGGGGACGCCCTGGTCGCCCTGACCGAGCACCGGCTGCGCGGCCACTGTTTCGCCGAGGCCGCCCTCGAGGCGCAGGAGGCGCTGTCGGTCGCCGCGAAGCTCGTCGCCGGGCATGGGCCCCTGGGGCCATACACCCCGGCCGAGGACGCGACCCGGCTGGTCCGTGCGGCGGTCCACCTCGCTGTGGTACAGACCGAGGCGGGGCAGGCTGAGGCCGCCGCCCAGGTGCTGGCTACCGCCGAGGGGCTGATCCGCACGCTGTCCGCGCATGGGTTGCGGCTTCACGCTGGCCCCGAGACGAACGTATGGGCGCTTGTCGCCCTGAGCCGGGTCGCTCTCGCCGATGGCGACGCGGCGAGGGCTAACGCTACGATCGGCGCCGCACCGGCCGGGGTGGACTTCCAGGAGCTGGACCGGCTGTCTGCCCTCGCGGACGCCCGCTGGGCGGCGGGCCGGGCCACCGATTCCATCGCCGCTGCCTGGCGCGCGGTCGAGCGGCACGACGAGATGACGGCCGGGCTGCTGGCGTCAGCGAAGAGGCTGGCTCCGGCCCGCCTCGCGAGGATCGCCCAGCCGCTGTCCGGGTTGCGGGCGCACCTGGCGGATCGCCTAGCCGCCTCCGGCGACATTGAGGCGGGCCTGTCGGTTCGCCGGGACCTGGTCTCGGCCCTGGAAGCGTTGGATGGTCTGCTCGGCGCCACCGGCGCCGCGGAGCTGGCCGCTGCCCGGCGGGCGCTCGCCGACGATCTCCTCCGCACGGGTAGGTCCGCGGAGGCCGAGACGCTGCTGGCCCTGCCGGGCGTCCGGGCGGTGTCCCCGCGCCAGCCCATCGAGGCGGTGACCGAGCAGTTGTCGTGGCAGCCGTTGAGCCCCGATGAACCATTCGCCGATTCCCAAGTGGGGGCCGGGGCCGGGCTGGAGGACGCGGCCGCGCGCGCTGAGGAGGTCCGGGCCGAGGCCAGCAGCGCGGAGCGGGAGCGGGCCAGGCAGGCCGCGGAGTCCGCGCAGCGTCAGGCCGAGCAGGATGCCCGGGCCGCGGCCGAACGGGCCGAGCGGGAGCGGGTGGCCGCCGAGGAACGGGAACGCCTGGCCGCGGAACAGCGCGCCCGGGCCGAGGCCGAGCGCGCGGCGGCCGAACGGGCGGCCATCGCCGAGTCTCAGCGGCAACGGGCGGAGCGGCTCGCCGCTCACGAGCAGGCGCAGCGTGAGCGGGAGGCCGAGTTGCGGGCGGAGGCCGAGCGTGCAGACGACGCCGTCGAGGCGGCACGGGCCCGGCTGGCGGCCTGCCGGGCGGCCGGTGACCGGGCTGCCGCCTATGGCGCCGCGCTGGAGGTCGTGGCCGAGCTGCGTTCCCGGTTCACCGCCGATCCCGCCGTCGCCGGTGAGCTGGTCGCCGCGTTGCAGGAGCTCGCCACCGCGCAACGCCAGGCGGGCGACTGGTGGGGGTCTCGTAAACCAGCCAAAGAGGCCAAGGAGCTTTCTCGCAGGTGGCTCCGGTAGCGGCGTCCGATATCGACAACGACAGGGGGACAGCGATGCGTGCGGATCAGCACGAGGGGAAACTGTGGGGTGGGCGGTTCGCCGGTGGGCCGGATGAGGCGATGTTCGCGCTCAGCCAGTCCACCCAGTTCGACTGGCGCCTGGCGCCGGATGACCTCGCGGGCTCCCGCGCCCACGCCACGGCCCTGCACCGGGCGGGGCTGCTGACCGATGAGGAGTGGGCGGCGATGGACGCCGGGCTCAGCCAGTTGGCCGCGGCCGTCGAGTCCGGTGAGTTCCGTCCGGCTCCCACCGACGAGGACGTGCACGGGGCGCTGGAGCGGGGCCTGATCGAGATCGTCGGCGCCGACCTGGGTGGCAGGCTGAGGGCTGGGCGTTCCCGCAACGACCAGATCGCGACGCTGATCCGCATGTACCTGCGCCGCGAGATCCGCAGGCTCGCCCTGGACGTGCTGGACCTGGTCGGCGCGCTGGCCGGGCAGGCGGAGGCGAACCTCGGTGCGATCATGCCGGGACGAACCCACCTGCAGTCCGCGCAGCCGGTGCTGCTCAGCCACCACCTGCTCGCACACGCCTGGCCGCTCGTCCGCGACGTCGGCCGCCTAGTCGATCTGGACGGGAGGCTGGCCGTCTCTCCCTATGGTTCGGCGGCGCTCGCCGGCACCTCGCTCGGGCTCGACCCGGAGCTGGTGGCCTCGGCCCTCGGGTTCAGGGACTCCGCGCCGAACTCGATCGATGCGACCTCGGCCCGGGACCTCGTCGCGGAGGCGGCCTTCGTGCTCGCCCAGATCGGCGTCGATGCCTCCAGGCTCAGCGAGGACATCATCATTTGGTGCACTACGGAGTTCGGCTTCGCGACGCTGGACGACGCCTGGTCGACCGGGTCGAGCATCATGCCGCAGAAGAAGAACCCCGACGTGGCAGAGCTGGCCCGGGGCAAGGCCGGACGCCTGATCGGCAACCTGACGGGGCTGCTCGCCACACTCAAGGGGTTACCGCTGGCCTACAACCGCGATCTGCAGGAGGACAAGGAGCCGGTCTTCGACGGGTTCGACCAGCTGCGAGTGCTGCTCCCCGCGGTGACCGGGATGGTCTCGACCCTGAAGTTCCACCACGACCGGATGGCAGAGCTGGCACCCAAGGGGTTCTCGCTCGCGACCGACATCGCCGATCATCTGGTGCGCCAGCGCGTTCCCTTCGCGGTCGCGCACGAGGTCGCGGGCGCCGCGGTGCGCTACTGCGAGGGCCTCGGGATCGAGCTGGGCGATCTGACCGAGGAGGACCTGGCCAGGATCCATCCGGTGCTGGATGCGGGGGTGCTGGGCGTCCTCAGCATTGAGGGGTCGGTGTCATCGCGCAACGGGCGTGGGGGCACCGCGCCTGACCAAGTCAGGTGCCAGATGGGTGAGCTCGCCCAGGTGTGTGCCGAGTTGGTCCGCTGGGCCCAGACCACCGGTCGAGCCGGTTCGTCCTAGGCGCCGGGCCGCCCGGTTCGGGAGCATGAGATATGGGTGGAGGGCCAATCGGTGGTCGGGGTAGGCTTCCGGCTGTGAACCCTACGCTAAATGAACTGACCTGGCGCGGCCTGATCGCGCACTCCACGGATGCCGAAGCGCTCTCGGCTCACCTGGACGAGGGGCCGATCACGTTCTATGTGGGGTTCGACCCGAGCGCGCCGAGCATTCACATGGGCAACCTGGTCCAGCTGATAGTCGCCCGGCACCTGCAGGCAGCGGGCCATAAACCCCTGCTGCTGGTGGGGGGAGCGACTGGGCTGATCGGGTACCCGAAACAGACAGCCGAACGGGAGATGAACCCCAATGAGGTCGTGCAAGAATGTGTCGAACGAATCCGCGGGCAGGTCGCCCGGTTCGTCGACTTCGACGGCCCGGCCGCGGCCCGGGTGGTCAACAACTACGACTGGACGGCGAACCTGTCGACCCTGGATTTCCTCCGGGACGTCGGCAAGCATTTCTCGATCAACCGCATGCTCGACCGCGAGGTCGTCAAGTCACGCCTCGAATCCGGGATCTCCTACTCAGAGTTCAGCTACGTGCTGTTGCAGTCCCTGGACTACCGTGAGCTGTTCCGCACCTATGGCTGCACCCTGCAGACCGGCGGGTCGGACCAGTGGGGCAACATCACGGCCGGGGTGGAGCTGATCCGGCGTTCGGAGCAGGCTCGGGTGCACGCGCTGGCGACCCCTCTGCTGACCAAGGCGGACGGGACCAAGTTCGGCAAGACCGAATCCGGCACCGTCTGGCTCGACCCGGAGATGACTTCGCCCTATGTCTTCCACCAGTTCTTCCTCAACGCGGAAGACGCCAAGGTCATCGACTACCTGAAGGTGTTCAGCTCCCGGAACGCGGACGAGGTCGCCGAGCTTGAACTCGCGACCAAGCAGACGCCCCATTTGCGGCTTGCCCAGCGCGCGCTGGCCGACGACGTAACCGATCTGGTGCACGGCAGCCAGGAAAGGATCGCGGCGACCGAGGCCGCCCAGGCGCTGTTCGGCCGGGGGGAGATCTGGGCGCTGCCCGCCGCGACCCTGGAGGCGGCCCTGCGGGAAGCGGGGGCGGCCGAACTGAACGGCGCCGAACTGCCCACGGTCGTGGACGCCCTGGCGATGTCGGGTGTCGTGCCATCGAAGTCGGCGGGACGTCGGGCGATCGAGGAGGGCGGGGCCTACCTCAATAACGCGAAGGTGACCGAACTCGACCGGCGGCTCAGCGTGGACGACCTCATCCACGGGCGGTTCGTGGTGCTTCGCCGGGGCCGCAAGACCGTTGGCGGGCTGATTCTCCGCTGAGGGGTTTCAGTGCGCGTACTGTGATCCGGCCTGGCTTTCTGCGCTGCCGTGCTGCAGCCGCCGGACGCGCTGCGCCTGACCGCAGTTGCGAGAGTAGTCCCGCACGGAGAGACCACATGGTGGCCGCGCGGGCGGTGCTGAGGCGGGTCAACACAGCGGGCGAACGGCGCGGGCTCCGTAGACCGCCTCCGCGACGAGCGGTGGCGCGGCACCGGGTTAGCCGCGCTGCGGCCGGGGGATGGTTGCTCACTCTCGGCGCGACGTGTCTTGACGTATAGCGTCCGCTCGTGGACCTGAGCCAGCCGTGCTCGCGTGGTTGGGAAGCGGACTGGGTCCCTCAACGGGCGTGATCCGTGCGGCCTCCGCCGTCCGCGGATTTCTTGGCATGAGGCGGTGAGCTAGTTCGTGGTTCGCTGCCGGGCCGGGATGGTTCGAGAGGGACCGGCGGTGAGCGCCACGTCGAGCTGGTCCGGGCGAGTACGGAGTGGGTTCCAGATGAGGGCTAGGCGGTTTCCTGAGGTGGAACAGCTCGCGCTCACGGGCGTGCCCGGCCAGCCGCGTCCGTGCACGCTGGCCGTCTGGGTCAGGTCGATGACCCGGTCCCGTCGGGGCCGGCACCGTTGGTAGCAGGAGTCCGTGCACGCTAGTGGTCCGGGCGGAGGGCTGCCGGTCTGCCTAGGGCAGGTGAGCTTGGTGGCCCATTGCCAGACCCATGCACCCGACTGGTGCTCGGGCACGTACCGGCGTGCGTTACTGAGCAACAGCAACACCTCGGCTCCAGGTCCCCAGCGACCAGTGTCCCCAGCACCGTCTTTCCCCAGACGCACCGCGGGGCCCAAGGTGAGGTGCCCGTCCGGCCGGTGTTCTCTCCGGGACGACCGGTTCGGACTCCTGGAATCGCCAGCAGTGAGGCCTCACGCCCCCGGCGAATGGGCTGTCCGCCCGTGAGCTGAGAACCTGGGTGTGTCGGGGGAGAGAACGGCAGGTGGGTTGGTGAGAATGTGCCCCGCGCCCGTGAGCTGGGAGCACGGTCAGGGGACCGGTTATCCCTGACGTCTTGTTCGGCCGCTGGGATAACCGGGCTGCTCCATCACGTCGGTGCGCGCCCACTTGCCCATCAGCCGCTGCCAGCCGGACGGGTCAAACCTGTCGGCGCAACCTCACCCTCGGGTCGGTGTCGCGTTCGGCGGCCGGGACCCGCCAGCCCCGCCTCCCGGGCAGTCACGCCAGCGCACGCCACGCCGGGCGGTCAACATCCTCTAGCCGGGTGTGGCCACGCTCGGCGCGTGACGGGGAGGTGGTGCGCAGACCCGGGCTCAACGCCGTTGTGTGTTGCGGCGCCCACCTGGACGGCGAGGGCACACCCACCATGTTGCAGGTAGCGTGGCGAGGGTCCAGAAAACCGGGCTTTCACTAGGAGTTTTGCGGTGCCGGTCAGTCGGATTTGCAAACCGTCAGAACGCCGTGTAATGTTCTCTAAGCCTTGAAGGTGCAACGGACGAGGGAAACCCGCAAGGGTGACCGACTCGGACGAACCCAAGGTACCAACTCCTCGAACTGATTCAAGGAACGAGTGCGCGCTCCGCTAGGAGAAGGCAATCGGTCTCGAGAAGCGGAACGAGCGGATGGAAAAGCTCAGCTTGACAGCCGAGAAAACATCCGGTAAAGTTGGTTGGGTTGCTCCTGGTGCTGGTTGCTGCGGTTTGTGGTGGTTGGTG